>JAKEEL010000229.1 GCA_022616595.1 Methylococcaceae bacterium | reverse complement strand
TCATCACCGACGATTGGGAAGGGTATCACCGCTTAATTCCCGAGGATCAACTCCTTACCGGCAAAGACTTGACCTACCCCATTGAGCAGGATAACAGCAATTCTGCGCCTGCCAGATTCCCGTTATCCTAATCCGGTTTTCCGCTTAGTGACCAAGTCGGAAAATTTCTCTTGGAGGCCGGTGCACGCTTGCTTCAAGCGCCGGTCAGCGCGTTCAGGTCCCGCTCCAGCAGGCTCGCGTCGCCAAGATTCAGTTCGAGGAGCCTTCTTAATTCGCAGATGCTGTCCAGATCGATATGGGTGCATTCGAATCCGGTGCGTTCCGGTGCGTCCCGAACCAAAGCCAGATTCATCCGGATTGCAATCGAATCGCCGAGCTGAACCGTCAGTTTGTAATCCGTGCCGGGCTGCGCAATCCGGTCGGCCGGGAATTTCAGCAAACAACCGTGCAAGGAAAGATCGATCAGATGTACCGGCCAGGTTTTTTCGCCGTCCGAAAGCCAGGCCGGCGCATCATAGGCGATTCGATGAAAGTGGCGCCGCTCGTTTGCGGCAAATCCTTTTTGCATCAGCTCTCCTCGAGTTGAGGGCTGAGCTGATTGACGAAAAACAGCATTTCGGTGCGATCGATTTCCACCCGATCGCCTTGATTCAGCTTGATGCTTTTATCGTGAACCGTTTTGCCATTCAATTTGATCTGCGCTCCGCCGTCCAGCGCGGCGATATAAAATCCATCCTTTCGTTTCGCGATCACCGCGACCCCGGTTTCGGGTTTCCCGAGCCGGGTCAGCCCGCGCTTGAGTAACAAAACGCGCCCGATGTTTCTCCCGTTCAGAATCTGCAGTTGTCCGTCGACGGTCTGCGAGGACTGTTTGAGTTCGTCGTCCAGCAACCTGAGATCGGTTTCGAGGGAGTCGCGCGCGGAAGGCGTTTCCAGAAGGGTTGTCTCGTCCATGAAATACAGGACATGTTTTCCAATCGAAATCTGATCGCCATGCTGAAGCTCGTGCCGGGCGGTTTGCGTATTGTTGACTTGCAGGGGGAAATCGTTTTCTTTCTGAGTGATGATACTGCCCTGATCCCCGAACAGGATCTCGGCGTGAATCGGTGCGACGGCCAGACTGTCGATCCGGATGTCATTTTCATCGTTTCTGCCAATGCTTACACAATCGCCGGCCTCGAATTGGTAGGCACGAATCGGTTTGCCTTTAAAAGTCAGTGTCAGTTTTGCCATTCCAACGCTTTGAATTCGTATTTTTGGAGCCTGGATCCTAGTATAGACAGAAAACGATCAATCGGTTGGGAAAATGCCATTTTTTAGCAGGTCCGGGTTTTGCGAAGCGTAAAATTTGACGCGCTTCACCGCGTGGTCATTGACTTCCAGGATTTCCAAACGGTATCCGGACAATTCCAGACTGGTTCCCCGGGCCGGAATGGTTTCGAGAAATTCGATGATCAATCCGTTCAGGGTCTTCGGTCCTTCGGTCGGGAAAGACCAACCGGTCACGCGGTTCAGTTCTCTCAAGGTAACGCTGGCATCGACCAGAAAACCACCGTCCTTTTGCCGTTCGACGTCGGGCGACCCGGGTGTAATCTCACCGACGATTTCCTGCAATAGATCTTCGAGCGTTACAAGCCCCTGCACCTCACCATATTCATCGACAATCAGTCCGATGCTGCTGCCCTCATTCGTGAAATTCATGAGTTGCCTGTGCAGCGGGGTGCTTTCCGGAATGAAATAGGTTTTGCTCATTTCCTGGGCGATGGTTTTTTTGTCCAGGTCCTGGTCATTCAGGCGCGGCAGTATCTTTCTCAGCGATAAAATGCCGATGACCCGGTCTATGCTCTTCTTGTAGACGGGAATTCGGCTGTGTGGAATGCTTCTGATCAGCGCAATCAGTTCATCCAGCGGTGCATCGAGATCCAGACCGACAATTTCATTTCTCGGCACCATTACGTCTTCGACGGTTGCCGATTCCAAGTCCAGAATTCCGACCAGCATATTCTGATATTTTTCCGGTAGAAGTGCGTCCGCTTCGGCGACGATGGTGCGCAATTCTTCCTTACTGAGCCTGTCTCTTTCGTGCCGGCTCGGATCATAGCGGAAAACCTTGAGAAGAAGGTTGGAAATCGAGTTGACGATCCAGACCACCGGATAAAGAATCTTCAGCAAGGAAAGAATGATCCACGAGACTGGAAATGCGAGCCTTTCCGGGTGCATGGCGCCCAGGGTTTTGGGTGCGACTTCGCCGAAAATCAGAATAACCAGAGTCAAGATTCCGGCTCCGAGCGCGATCGCGGACTCTCCGCCCAAACGAAGTGCGATGACCGTCGTCAACGAAGAAGCAAGAATATTGACGAAATTGTTTCCGAGCAGAATCAGGCCGATCAGCCGGTCGGGGCGCCGCAGCAGCGTCTGCACCCGCACGGCACCCGCATGCCGCTTCTTGGCCAAGTGTTGCAGCCGGTAGCGGTTCAGTGTCATCAGCGCAGTTTCAGAACCCGAAAAAAAGGCGGAAAGAATAACCAGAAGACCCAACACTCCAAACAGGATACTCAGGGGAATGTCGCTCAATGAATCAGGAATGGTGCGCTCCGACAGCTACGATAAGTGAGATTTCTAAGCGTAAAGGCACCCGATTGTCAAGTCAGTGACACAGGCTGGTGTTAAAAAGATCGTTATTTATGATCACGGTATCGGAATACGGCAGCCCGGCGGTTTCCGATCAATTCGATTTTCGACAGAATTTTGACATACTCCGACAACGATGCTTAATTTTGGTACAATCAAATTCTCCGATGAAGGGATCGAACTTTCGATCAACACGGGTTCCCCGTAGCGGGAATAAATTTCCAATGGAAGAATCGGGAACCGTCCGCAAACAGCTTGAAATTATCATCATCAGATTCCGGAATTGAAGTCTTGGCGAAGGCGCGATGCGGGGAAATCGCCCTGAAGTTTCGATCGAGTGCATCAAAATCTTCGATCGCTCGATATTTTTTGCCATCCCCGTACTGACGATTATTTCATGAGCAGGAATCGTTAATGGCACAGACCAAGGTCTATTTGATCGATTCGGGAGAGGATCGCGCAAAACAGGTGAAAACGGTTTTCGAATTTCTGGAAGCCGATGTGGCCGAGGGAAACCCGGAGGAAGCTATCAAGGCACTTGCCGACCAGTCATTCGACCTCGTTCTACTCGGCTCAACCACCGAAAAACTGGCATCCGTGGTGAAGTCATTCCAGCAGATCGTACCGGACGTGCCGATCATCCTTTTAGTGGACGGCAACGCAGGACATCAGATTCCGAGCGTTGTCGAAGACTGTGTTCTTTCGGTACTGGAATGGCCGACCACCCATCCGGTATTAACCAAGGCATTGCAGAAAGCCCATCAGCACCGGGACAAGGATCGCACCGGCAACGCGCATCGTTCGGTTGAATTATTCAGAAGCCTCGCGGGTAACAGCGTATGCATTCAACAGGTTCGAAAACTGATCCAACAGGTCGCGGGTTCTGAGGCGACCGTGCTGATCCTCGGTGAATCGGGAACCGGAAAGGAAGTCGTTGCCAGGAATCTGCACTATAACTCGCCACGCAGAAACAGGCCATTTGTTCCGGTGAATTGCGGCGCGATCCCGGCGGAACTCCTCGAAAGTGAATTGTTCGGGCATGAGAAAGGGGCCTTCACCGGCGCCCTGAGCAATCGCCAGGGTCGATTCGAAATGGCCGAGGGAGGTACGCTGTTTCTCGACGAGATCGGCGATATGCCGCTCGCGATGCAGGTCAAGATCTTGCGGGTGTTGCAGGAAAGGAGCTTCGAACGGGTCGGTGGAAACAAGACCATCTTCTGCAATGTCCGGATAATTGCGGCGACCCACCGGAATCTCGATCAGGAGATCCAGGAAAACCGCTTCCGGGAGGACCTTTACTATCGCCTCAACGTTTTTCCGATCGAAGTTCCGGCGCTGCGCGATCGTACCGAAGATATTCCGGTTCTGGTCGGTGATCTGATTGCACGGATCGAGAACGAGAAGCGCGGTTCGGTCCGGTTGACCTCGGGGAGCCTTACCGCGCTCCAGAAACATAACTGGCCGGGCAATGTGCGGGAACTCGCGAATCTGGTGGAACGCCTGGCGATTCTGCATCCTTACGGCGTGGTTGACGGTTGCGACCTCCCGGATAAGTTCAAACGCTATGTCGCTTCGATTCCCGAATTCGAATCCGGACAAGGTCTCGAACTGGCCAATGAATTGAAAGCCCGCGGCGACAGCGGCGGGACCGCACGGCTGCCCCGCGGCGGCATGGATCTGAAAGAACATTTGAGCACCCTGGAATGCGGATTGATCAAGCAGGCGCTCGATGAAAGCAACGGAGTCGTGGCGCACGCGGCCAAGTTGTTGAAAATGCGCCGAACAACGCTGGTCGAAAAACTACGGAAATATGGTCTGCAGCGCGGTGAAGAGACGTCAACATTTTGACCCGAAGCTCCCGAACGTCAATCCAAGCCACGGAAACTCTATGAAAGTTTAATATTGGCGCAACTGTTGCTTAGCACCGCTTGCCGGTAGTGTGTTCAACAAGAGCCAAGCAGTGGTCAATCCCGAAACACGTCAAGATTCCGAACGACTGCAGGATGCATTTCTGCTGTTCAATGAGCTGTCCCGAAGCCTGACCGAATCCTATCACGGATTGCAACAACAGGTTGCCGATCTCAGTAAAGAACTCGCGGCCGCGCGCCATGCGCGGCTAAAAACCCTGACCGAAAAGGAACAACTGGCGAACCAGTTGCACGCCTTGCTGGAAGCTTTGCCGGGCGGCGTCATCGTATTGGATTCCTCGGGATTGATCATTCGCAGGAACCGGGTGGCCGGAGATTTGCTCAGAGAACCCCTGCTCGGAGCCCACTGGAACGATGTGATCAATAGAAGTCTCGGCGAACAGAGCGATACCCCCAGGGAGCGCAAATTGGCAAACGGACGCTACGTCAATCTTTCGACACAACCGCTGGGCGACGATTCAGGCCAAGTGATCCTGCTGACCGATGTCAGTGAAGTCCGCGTGCTGCAAGATCTGGTAAACCATCAAAAGCGATTGTCCGCGATGGGAGAAATGGTTGCCGCGCTGGCCCATCAGATTCGTACTCCCCTTTCCGCCGCGATGCTCTATGCTTCGAATCTCAAAAATCCCGCCTTGGAATCCGCCCGGCACCAAAGGTATGCGGCCAAACTGACCGAAAGCCTGAAGTTCTTGGAGCGGCAGGTCAACGACATGCTGATTTTCGCGCGCGATGGCCGTCTGGTGATGGAACAAATTCCGCTCGCGCGCCTCGTTGCGCGAATTTCCGAAGCGGTGGACTCGCTGATTGCCGACAGCGACGTTCAAGTCCGGATTAACAACGAAATCGAAAACGGCGATCTTTGCTGCAACGAAGACGCGCTGACCGGAGCGGTCCTGAACCTCGTCACCAATGCGGTTCAGGCGATGAACAATCGAGGTCTTGTACAACTCGAACTGTCGATGCACGGGGACTCGATCCGATTGTCCGTTCAGGATGAAGGCCCCGGAATTCCACCGGGGGCCGGCGAAAGGCTTTTCGAGCCTTTTTTCACCACCCGTCCCAACGGAACGGGTCTCGGGCTTGCGGTCGTTGAAAATGTAGTCCTGACTCATCGGGGGCGGGTCTGGTGCGACACCCGATCCGGTTCCGGAGCCAAATTCAATATTGAGCTACCCTTAAATCAGAGTGAATCTTTGTTGCCCGGTGGTGTTTACGAGCGCAGCGGCCGGACAGGAGTATCGTAATATGAATCAGGCAGACGTTTTGATCGTTGAAGACGACGCACGGTTGCGTGAAGCGCTCAGCGACACGCTGGAACTTGCGGGCTTCTCGGTGCGAACGGCATCGGATGGCTTGGATGCTCTGGACAAACTCTCCACCTGCAGGGTGCGTGTGGTGGTCAGCGATGTGCAGATGGAAAACATGGACGGATTGGCGCTGCTGGAGAATATCGGCGCCCAATTCAAGGGCCTGCCGGTTATTTTGATGACCGCCTACGGGACGATACAGAAAGCGGTCAGGGCCATGCAGAAAGGCGCGGTCGATTATCTGGTCAAACCTTTCGAGGCGGACACGCTGGTCGATCGGGTGTCCAAACACCTGAGCGGATCTTCGAGCCGGGAACTCGGATTCATCGTCGAGGACCCGAAAACATTAGCGTTATATGAACTCGCGAAAAGGGTTGCGAAGGCCGAATCCACGGTTCTTATCCAAGGTGAAAGCGGCACCGGAAAAGAAGTACTGGCGCGATTCATTCATGAGAACTCCTGGCGGGAGGCCGGGCCTTTTATCGCGATCAATTGCGCCGCGATCCCCGAAAATATGCTGGAGGCGATCTTATTCGGATACGAACGGGGGGCTTTTACGGGAGCCTATCAGGCGAAGCCCGGCAAATTCGAACTGGCGCAGGGAGGGATCCTGTTGCTCGACGAAATTTCGGAAATGGAACTCGGGCTGCAGGCAAAACTGCTGAGGGTTCTGCAAGAAAGAGAGGTCGAACGTCTCGGAGGACGCAAGGCCATCAGCCTCGATGTCCGGATACTGGCGACGACCAACCGAAATCTGCGGCAACGGGTTTCGGACGGCGCTTTTCGCGAGGACCTGTTCTATCGCCTCAATGTATTTCCGCTGACCCTTCCTCCATTGCGGGAGCGGCGCGGCGATATTTTGCCGCTCGCGAGGGCGCTTTTGGAAAGGCATGGCCGGGATGTCACTCCCCTGCCCTTTTTCGATCCAGCCGCCGAGCAATATCTCATTTCCTATGCCTGGCCGGGTAATGTCCGGGAACTGGAAAATATCGTTCAGCGTGCCTTGATTCTTCGGGCCGGGGCCGCGATCACCGCGGAAAATCTGGCCTTCAACAATCCCTGCGGAGCCTTATCCCGCGGGCCGGACGAAGCGAAAGCCACGGTTGGCCTCGGAGAAGATTTACAGGCGGCCGAAGAACGTCTGATTCTTGAAGCGCTTCAGGAAGAAAAAGGCAGCCGTAAATCAACCGCGGACCGGCTCGGAATCAGCCCGCGCACGCTGCGCTATAAAATCGCCCGGATGCGCAAAGCCGGAATTACCCTTCCCGGATAAGGCATTGCGGCCTGAAAATTGCCTGTTGCGTCCAGTCTGTGAATAAATGACCGAGGTGAAATGATGAGTAGTATGGATGTAAACCAGGTTCTGGCACAAATGCGCGAATTGGCGGCTCAGGCCGGCGGGGCAGCCCGCAGCAGCACCAATCCGGGCAATTTTGCCGATTTGCTGAAGAATTCGATCGAAAAGGTCAACGAAACCCAGCAGCACGCGAATCACATGGCGACCGCATTTGAAACCGCTGACACGGACGCGAGCCTGTCCGACGTGATGATTTCGATTCAGAAAGCCAATGTCTCGTTTCAGGCGATGGTACAGGTGCGCAACAAATTGGTGGAAGCTTACAAGGACGTGATGAATATGCCCATGTAGCGCGGTTTCGGCAGGTTTTGCCGGTTCTTGAAGAAAGTCTCTTGATTACAACAAACTAAATCAGAAAATTTGGATAGATCGATTCGGGTGTTCGATGCAAGAAAACAATACGGGAAAAGCGCTGGCAGCCCAAAACAGCGGAAGGATGCCGGACCACGGCCACCCCGCGGTCCGACAGCTTGGAAAACTGCCGGCCTTGAGGCAAATCGGTGTGATGGCGGCTCTGGCATTCAGCGTTGCGATCGGGGTCGCGGCGGTGCTGTGGTCGCGGACTCCTGACTATACGCTTTTATATGGAAGTGTTGCCGATAAAGATGTTCCCGAAGTTCTTGCGGCCCTGGAAAACCTGGATATCGATTATAAGGTCGAGTCATCCTCCGGGGCGATTCTGGTGCCCGATGCGGATGTGCATGAAGTCCGTCTGAAATTGGCGGCCCAAGGTTTACCGAAGACGGAAAGCCTGGGCTTCGAACTGTTGCAGAAACAATCTGAATTCGGAACCAGTCAGTCCCTCGAAGCGGCCCGCTTTCACCATGCGCTCGAAAATGAAATCGCACGCACCGTCGGATCCATTCAGAATGTGAAATCGGTCCGGGTCCATCTGGCCCTGCCGAAACAGTCGGTATTCGTCCGCCAGCAAAAGAAACCCAGCGCATCGATCCTGGTGAATCTGTACGCGGGCCGAAGCCTCGAAAAAAGCCAGGTGGAAGCCATCGTCCACCTGGTCGCGTCCTCGGTCCCCCAGTTGGAACCCGGACAAGTTACGGTAGTCGACCAGCGCGGCCGTTTACTGAATAGTCTCGAACGCTCCGATGAAATATCGCTTTCATCGAAGCGTTTCGAGTACAAAACGCAGGTCGAAGAGCATCTGATCGAACGCGCCGAAAACATTCTGAGTCCTCTGGTTGGCGAAGACGGGCTCAGAATTCAGGCGACCGCGGATATCGATTTCACGACGACCGAACGCACCGAGGAGCAATTCAACCCCGACCTGCCTGCACTGCGCAGTGAACAGACAAACGAGGAAACCAATCAATCACCGGGCGCGCAGGGCATCCCAGGCGCGCTGTCGAATCAACCGCCTGCGGCGGGAACAGCGCCTGAACAGGCCGCCGCTGCGGTCTCCGTGGGCGACTCGAGCGCGCGGAATTCCGCCAAATCAGCCACGCGCAATTACGAACTCGATAAGACCATCAGCCACACCCGGCTCGCGCCCGGAATCCTGAGGCGCCTGTCGGTCGCGGTCATCATCGATGACCGCGCCGTTGCGCAGGACGATGGCAGCGTGGTCAAGAAACCCTACAGCCCGGAGGAGATCGCACGGTTCACGGATCTCGTCAAGCAAGCAGTCGGTTTCAATGTGGCGAGAGGTGACCAGGTCACGGTAAGCAATTCGACATTCCAGGCACAGCAGGTTCCGGAAGCCTTGCC
>JAKEEL010000228.1 GCA_022616595.1 Methylococcaceae bacterium | reverse complement strand
TTGAGGATCATTTCCCGGTCTGGCAGGAGATGGATCCGAAGCTTTGCTATCTAGGACTCGAAATCGATTTGGGAAGCCTCGAATGCAAGGAAGATATTGAAGAGGTTTTCGCCGCGGCTTGGGAATTCTGTGAGATCCACATCTTGCCGCCGCATTGTTACGTATCCGACTATATCCGGGTGATTCAGCAATTACCGGAGCAAAACCTAAGGCTCGGTGAAATCCTGATTCAAAGCGGCGCGTTAACCCAGCGTGAACTCGATCAAATTCTCAAAATTCAGAAATTCCAGTCGGATATCAGCGATACTCCGTTGCGGCGCTTCGGCGATATAGCCTTGCAGCAGGGGATCATCGATTCCTCTGTCGTGCAGGCTGCGCTGCATATGCAGGAAAATGTCAGACAACGCCATATCGAAGAAAGTCAGGTGGTACGCATCAGCGCGGCCAAGCTGGAAAAACTGATCAATACGCTCGGAGAATTGCTGATCTGCGGCGCGAACCACAAACTGTTGTCTCGGCAAGTCGCTTCAGGGCCGTTGATGGATGCCAGTGAAAACTTACTGATTCTTGCTCAGCAGATTCGCGAAACCGCACTTAACATGAGGATGGTGCCGATCGGCATCCCATTCGGCCGTTTCCACCGAATCGTGAGTCAACTCAGCCGGGACCTCGGAAATATGAAACGCAATTTCGAAACTACGGCTGGAAAACTGTGTGCGGCGGAAAAAGAGTACCGCTCCGGCGCGAGCGATTCTCCCGTTCAAGCCAGACTCTGGCTGGACGGGATGCGGCTGGAATGCACCACGGCGGAGGAGCGCAGGAATTTTCACGCGGTCAATGGCGGCTCCCGCAAAGAGCTCGAGGCCGCCGCGGGTGAAGTGGCATTTTTTTGAGGTAAACCAATGTCCAAAACAATTTTGATCGTGGACGATTCGGCATCCGTCCGCACCGTGGTGGCCACCGCCCTGAAAGGGGCCGGATACAGTGTCGTCGATGCCTGCGACGGCAGGGATGCCTTGAGCAAGCTGAACGGAACCAAAGTGCATTTGATCATCAGCGACTTCAATATGCCGAACATGGACGGGATTGCGTTCGTGAAGGAAGTCAAAAAGCTGCCGAATTACAAATTCACGCCGATTTGCATGCTGACCACGGAATCCGAACAAAGCAAAATCCAGGAAGGCAAGGACGCGGGCGCCAAGGCCTGGATCGTCAAGCCCTTTCAACCGCCCAAATTGCTCGCGGCCGTCGAGAAGCTGGTGTTACCGTGATGAAGATCACGAAACAGAAAGGCACCAGTAAATCGACGGGGTTGTGCCGCCTGCAGATCGAAGGCGACATGACGATCTACCAGGCCGCGGAGATGATGGAGAAATTCGTGCCCTGTTGGAACGATTACCGGGAATTCGAGCTGAACCTGTCCGGGGTCGGTGAAATGGACAGTGCGGGAGTTCAGTTGCTGTTGATGTTTGATCGCAAATCCGAAGGTTATGACAAGAAAGTTCGCCTGTTGGAGATCCGGGAAGCGGTTTCAGAGGTACTGAATCTTTACCGTCTCGGCCAGCGCTTTGACATTCAAACGTCTCCGCGCCAATAGATATCGAGGGTATCAGGCATGAATCTGGATGCAGGTTTACAAGCGTTCTCGGAAGAATCCCGGGAACTGCTCCAGAGCATGGAAGATACCCTGCTGCAACTCGAGGCGAAGCCGGATGACGATGATTTGATCAATGGACTGTTCCGCGCCGTCCATACCGTCAAAGGTTCGGCCGGTTTATTCGGATTCGACCGGGTCGTGGAGTTCGCGCATCTCGCGGAAAGCGTCATGGGGAGGGTTCGCGACCATCAAGTGGCGGTCGCCAATGACCTGCCGAGCCTCCTATTGGAGTCGAGAGATCACCTAGGGCTATTGATCGAACAGGCGCTGGACGGGAAACCCGATCCGGACGAAGACTCGATTCGTACCGGGAAGGCGCTGTCCGCCCGGCTGCAGCGACATCTATCCGATCGCCCCGCCGGAGAAGCGCAGTCGCGGAGCATACCGGCGCCAACGGCTCCGGTATTACCCGCGCGGCGAGAGGCCGGCGTGGAAAACCGCTGTTGGCATATCTCGCTGCGCTTCGGCACAGAGGTTCTGCGCAACGGGATGGATCCCTTGTCGTTTATCCGCTATCTGAACACGGCTGGCGAAATCGTCAATCTGACCACGCTGGAGGCGATGCCCGATCCCGCCGAGATGGACGCGGAAAGCTGTTATCTCGGATTCGAGATCGACCTGAACAGCGCGGCCGACAAGGAAGCGATCGCAAGCGTGTTCGAGTTTGTCCAGGATGATTGCCTCATTCATATTCTCCCGCCGAATAGTCCGATCGCAAGCTATGGCGAGCTGATCGAAGCACTGCCCGAAGAAAATGCTCGGATCGGCGAGATTCTTAGGGCTGGCGGCGCATTAACCGAATCGGAGTTCGGGACGATACTGGCGGGATGGGAAAAACGACTCGGCGGCGCCGGCGGCGAGGCGGAATCGATGCCCGAACCTTCCGGTGATGCGGGTATCCGACCGGGTGTCGTCGAACCATCGATCGTGAACGCAGGCGCCGACAAGTACAAGAAAGTCAAGGAGCACAAGGAAGAGGAAAACCAAGTCGTGCGCGTCAGCGCGGCGAAATTGGAAGATTTGGTCAATCTGGTCGGCGAACTCGTGATTTCCGGCGCCAACACCAACCTGCTCGCGCGCCGGTCCGGGGGCCGCAGACTGGCGGATGCGACCGAGACGCTCGCGGGGCTGGTCGAAAACATCCGCGATACCGCATTGAGCCTCCGGATGGTCGAGATCGGGACTACGTTCAACCGTTTCCGGCGCGTGGTCCGCGAAGTCAGCCGCGAACTCGGCAAGGAGATTGATCTCGTGATCAGCGGCGGCGATACCGGACTGGACAAGACCGTGGCCGACAAGATCGGCGACCCCCTGATGCATCTGGTGCGAAACGCGCTCGATCATGGAATCGAAACTCCGGCGGAACGCGAGTCGGCCGGAAAGCCGCTGACCGAGACGCTACATCTGAACGCCTATCATGATTCCGGCAGTATCGTGATCGAGATCTGCGACGACGGGCGCGGTCTGGTCCGGGAAAAGATTCTGGCCAAGGCGCTGGAAAAGCAACTGATCAAGGAAAACCAAAGCCTGACCGACAGCGAGATACAGCGCTTGATTTTCGAACCCGGCTTTTCCACGGCAGAGCAGGCGACCAATTTGTCGGGGCGCGGGGTCGGCATGGACGTGGTCCTGCGCAACATCGCTGCCCTGCGCGGCCGGATCGATGTCGAAAGCACGCCCGGAGAAGGCGCCAAAATCAGTATCCGGTTGCCGCTGACGCTTGCGATCATCGACGGCTTTCTGGTCCAGGTCGGCAAATCCTCGTATGTGATTCCCCTGGATCTGGTCGATGAGTGCGTCGAATTCAGCGAAGTGGCCAGCGAATCCTACCAGGACAGCCAGCATATCAATTTACGCGGCGAGATCCTGCCGTATATCCGTCTCGGCGAGGTGTTCAAATGTCATACGCCCGGCGCGCGGGATTCGCAGTCGCAAAAGGTCCGGGAAAACATTGTCGTGACGCGCTACGCGGGCCAAAAGGCCGGTTTGGTCGTGGACGAACTGCTGGGCGAGCACCAGACCGTGATCAAGCCGCTGGGCACGATTTTCAAGAATGTGAAGGGATTGAGCGGCGCGACCATTCTGGGCAGTGGTGAAGTCGCGATGATTGTGGACGTGCCGGGCTTGGTATCCCGGGTATCCGAATCCGGCTGTCCCCAGCGGACGAATCCAGTCAACCTGGAAGAGGTCCGTCATTAATCCCGCACAAAGGGACGGGAAGGTCCGCAACTATATCAATGGCTTCAAGCTTGTAAAACTGTAGATTACACGGAAATTTTCAACCGTTTATTCATTCAACCGATCTGTTCGGAGGCTAATACTATGAGAACATTTATCGATGGATTGTCCATTCAGGGAAAATTTACTGCCGCGATGACCGTGACGGCGGCACTGGTTGTCATTCTTTCCGCGGTGGCCGGCCAGGTGACTCCTGTTACCCCGCTGAACGCGCTGATCTTGTCGGCGATTCTGAGCATCGTGCTGATGATTCCGGCCATGAAAATCCTGATTAGCCCGACTCTGGACTCCATCCAGGAAGCCATCCGATTTCTCGATAATATGTGCCAAGGCCGTCTGGACTTCCAGGGTAGCGTCAAAGCGAGCGGCGATGAAGCGGGCGCCGTGCTCGATCGAGTGAACAAATTACAGAAGGACAGCGTCAAGCATATCGCGAAAGAGCAGGAAGCCTTCGAGATCAACAAGCGCTATAAAACCGGTCTCGATCAGGTCAATATCAACGTCATGATGGCCGACAAGGACCTGAACATCGTCTATATGAATCACGCGGCCACCGATCTGTTCACGCGCAACGAAGCGGAATTCCGAAAAAACTTGCCGCACTTCAACGGGGCCAGGCTGATCGGGACCAACATCGACGTGTTCCATAAAAATCCGGCGCATCAACGCGGGATACTGATGAA
>JAKEEL010000227.1 GCA_022616595.1 Methylococcaceae bacterium | reverse complement strand
GATCGGGAGGCGCTCGATGGTTTTCACGCATTGACCAGGCTGGAAGGCATCATACCCGCGCTGGAATCCAGCCATGCATTGGCCTACGCGATGAAACTGGCTCCCCGGATGAGCCGCGACCAGTCGATTCTGATCAACGTTTCCGGCAGGGGTGATAAGGATATGCATACGGTAGCCGGAATCGAGGGAATTACTCTATGAATCGCATCGAACGCAGATTCTCGGAATTCCGGAAATCCGGTCGAAAGGCCTTGATCCCGTTTATCACCGCAGGCGACCCGAGCCCTGATTTTACGGTCACCGCAATGCATGGCTTGGTGGAGGCCGGAGCGGATTTGATTGAACTCGGAGTTCCCTTTTCCGATCCCATGGCGGATGGACCGGTCATTCAACGGGCCAGTGAACGAGCCCTCGCGAATAAAGTCAATTTAAGGAAGGTCCTGACCTTTGTCCGCGAGTTCCGGGTCGAGGACCCGCAAACGCCGGTGATCTTGATGGGTTATTTGAATCCCGTGGAATGCATGGGTTACCGCAACTTCGTCGATTCCGCGCGATCTGCGGGTGTTGACGGCGTACTCACGGTCGATATGCCGCCCGAAGAAGCCTCTGACTTGACCGGTTTGCTGAAGGAAGCCGAAATCGCCCCGATTTTTCTGCTGGCCCCGAACAGTTCCGCAGAAAGAATCAGAAAAATGAGCAGTGTCGGCAGCGGATTTCTGTATTATGTATCGCTGAAGGGTGTAACCGGTGCTTCACATCTGGATCTGCCTGACGTGGCACGGAAGATCCGGGAGATTCGCGAACATACCGATCTCCCGATCGGGGTCGGTTTCGGGGTCAAGGACGCTGAAACGGCGGCTTCAATCGCGCGTATTGCCGATGCGGTCGTGGTCGGCAGCGCCTTGATCAACCGGATCGAATCCGCTCTGGGTCAGCCGGAGGAAGAGATCCGGCGGCAGATCACAGGGCTGTTGCATTCAATGCGAGTCGCATTGGATAACTGATCTGATTATCTGGGTAGAAGAAAATGAGTTGGTTTCAAAAACTGGTTCCATCCAAAATCCGGACCAACGGTGCGAGCAAAGGCGCGGTACCCGAGGGTTTGTGGAACAAATGCATCGCGTGCGACGCGATCTTGTACAAGGCCGAGCTCGAGCGGAATTTCGAGGTGTGCCCAAAGTGCGGTTATCACATGCGGATCAGCGGACGCAAGCGTCTGCACCTGTTTCTGGATCCGGAGTACCGGCAGGAGATCGGTGAGGATTTGAAGCCCACGGACCCGCTCAGATTCAAGGACACCAAGAAGTACAAGGATCGCATCGTCCAGGCTCAGAAACAAACCAACGAAACGGATGCTTTGATCGTAGTTGAAGGCAGACTGAAGGGACGCCCGATCGTCGCGGCGGCCTTCAATTTCGAATTCATGGGCGGTTCAATGGGATCGGTCGTCGGCGAAAAATTCGTGCGCGGAGCGACCGTAAGCCTGCGACGCGGCATTCCTTACATCGTATTTACGGCGAGCGGCGGGGCGCGGATGCAGGAGTCTCTGATCTCCCTGTTCCAAATGGCGAAGACCAGCGCGGTGCTGGCCCGCTTGTCGGATGCGGGGATTCCGTTTCTTCCGGTCATGACCGACCCGACCATGGGCGGAGTGTCGGCGAGCCTCGCAATGCTCGGCGATATCAACATAGCCGAACCGAATGCGCTGATCGGATTCGCGGGACCGCGCGTCATCGAACAGACGGTGCGGGAAAAACTGCCCGAAGGCTTCCAGCGCAGTGAATTTTTGCAGGAACACGGCACCATCGATATGATCATCGATCGTCGGGAAATGCGCGACAGAATCTTTGATCTGATCAGCCTGCTGATGCCAAGGGAGAGTCCGGGTGAATCGGCCGATTCGACCCCCGATTTAACAGCGGTTCTGGAAACCGGCGGCTGATCATTTCGCGGATAATCGAGCACGTGCTTCCGGCTTCACTCGAGACATGCGCAAGGATATGCTGGTCATGATGAACGTAGTGCGTCCGGAAATTCCTTTCGCGATTGCGCGCGGGTCGCTCTGGCGTCCGGGCTTGGCGGCCAACGACCCTATCCCGGTTGATTCCGGGCTTGCGTCCTGATGCGATTTGATTCATTGCACAAATGGCTCGCGTGGCAGGAGTCATTCCACCCTCGCTCGATCGATCTGGGGCTGTCGCGGGTCCGGTCGGTCCATCTCGGCATGGAAACCTCCACGAAGAAACCGCTGACGATCACCGTGGCCGGAACCAATGGCAAAGGATCCTGTATTGCATTCTTATCCGCGATACTGCGTGCCGAAGGCTACCATGTCGGCGCCTACACTTCCCCGCATTTATTACGATACAACGAACGCATCCAGATCGACGGCGAGCCGGTCGACGATGCCCGGATTTGTGCCGCGTTCGAGCGGGTTGATCAGGCCCGCGGCGGCACCTCTCTCACCTATTTCGAGTTCGGAACGCTCGCGGCACTGGATCTGTTCGTTCGCTCGGACGTGGATGTCCAGTTGCTGGAGGTGGGGCTCGGCGGGCGCCTGGACGCGGTCAATATCATCGATGCGGATGCAATGCTGGTGACCTGTATCGAAATCGACCACGTGGACTGGCTGGGTGAGTCTCGCGAGGCGATCGGCCTCGAAAAAGCCGGAGTTTTCAGACCCGGCGTGGGTGCTGTCGTCGGAGAGATAGATCCGCCGGAATCCATTCCGCGCTATGCGGAAGAGCACAATATACCGTTATCAAGATTTGGTCGCGAGTTCGACTATCAGGTGACCGGCTCCGGGTGGACCTGGATTTCGGGAGACAAAACTTTACGCCATTTGCCGGTTCCTGCGTTGCCGGGCGAGCACCAATTCCAGAACGCATCGTCGGTACTGCAGGCCCTCAAGTTGATCGAAAGCCGCTGCCCGGTATCCAGGCAGGCGGTCTGCAAAGGTCTGGAATCCGTGTCTCTTCCCGGCCGATTCCAATATATATCCGGAACGCCCTCGGTGTTGCTGGATGTCGCGCATAATCCGCAGGCGGCCGGCACGCTGGCCAGATATATCGAGAAAAATTTCCATCGGCGGCGGATCGTCGCGGTATTTTCCATCATGGGGGATAAGGATATTCGCGGAGTCATCGAGAACGTCCGCTCCCTGGTATCGCATTGGATATTCGCGCCCTTATCCACCCCGCGCTGCGCTTCCGAAAAAGAAATTGCAGGGGTTTTTTCGGCGTGCGGCATTGCGGGTATTACATTGGGCCGTTCCTGCGCCGAGGCGGCCTTCGAGGAAGCCGCGCGGATAACTTCCGGCAATGACTTGGTCGTGGTTTTCGGTTCGTTCTTTCTGGTTGCCGAATTCTTGAGAAATGAGAATCGCTATCGGCTTTCCGATACGATTCCCGCGGTTTCTCAGAAGTAGCGGGCTTGGTTCGATTTCCGACTGCTCGAACCCGGAATGGATCCGAAACTGAAACAGCGTTTGGTCGGCGCGACGGTTTTATCGGCATTGGCCGTGATTTTTGTGCCAATGCTGTTCGACGATTCCGGAAGCCGTCTGGATACCCGCGACTTCGAGATCCCGGAGATTCCTGCTCAGATCGAACAGAATCAACCGCAACCCCCGCAGGAACTCGGCGATACCGAGCCCTTCGTCCCTCCGGTTTCCACTTCCGAGCCCGTGCAAAATTCACCGAATCCGGAACCGAACCCAGGGCATGAAAACAAAGCGCAATTAACGGCTTGGGTCATTCAGGTCGGGAGCTTCGGCAAGCAGGAAAATGCCGATCAGTTGCGCGATCGATTACGAAAAGCGGGGTTTCCGGCCTATGTGGAAAGCGGAAAGCAGAACGGCACGGTAATCTTCCGTGTTCGTGTCGGCCCGGAACTCGACCAGCAGCGGGCGCGAAATCAGCGCGACAGTATAGCCCGCAAATTCGATGTGAAGGGCATTGTGCTGCCAGTTCCATGAGGTTTTGCGGGCGGCCGCGAAATATTCGGCATCCGGGCACTGGTAGTGTATCGCAACCTGATTTGGTAGAATCTTGTCCCCCAAATTGAACATACGGCTGGCCAATCCGTCTGCACGCTGCATGAATAAGGTAATGTGAATTGATTTGGATCGACTACGGGATTATCGGTTTAATCAGTTTTTTTGCGCTCATTGGCTTGATTCGGGGATTTGCGGCCGAGGTAATTTCATTGATCACTTGGACCGCCGCATTCTGGGTGGGCTTGAGTTTCAGTCAGGAATTATCGATTTATTTTCGATCGATGATTGCAAATGCATCGCTCCGGTCGGCCGTTTCGTTCGCATCGCTGTTCCTTTTGACGCTGATCGTTGGGCGTTTGCTCAGGGTCATTCTAAGACAATTGGTGCGTTCAGGCGGGCTGAGCGGATCCAACCGGTTCGCGGGATTGCTGGTCGGTACTGGTCGAGGCGCTCTGCTGGTTGCAATTATTGTGCTGCTCGCGGGTCTAAGTTCCTTACCACGGGATTCCCGATGGCGCGAATCGAACCTGGTTTCTCCGTTTCAATCGGTTGCCTTATGGTTGAAGAGGCAGGTTCCAACCGGAGTTGCCGGGAAAATCGATTACCGGCATTGATCCCTGCGGGGACGCGGGTCGAGAACTTCGAATACAGACCGAAGCATCCGCATTTAACTTTATAATATTCTGACGCCGGGAAAAGGCCTCTGGAATTGGGCAATTTAATTTTCACTACTTTTGTTCAACCATGTGTGGCATTGCAGGCATAGTTTCCAATCATCCCGTAAAGAACGAACTGTATGAGGCGTTGACAGTACTCCAGCACCGCGGACAGGACGCCGCCGGTATCGTGACTTGTGAAGGCGGACGACTTTATCTCAGGAAGCGCAGCGGTCTGGTTCGGGATGTTTTTCAATCCAGGCACATGGCGCAATTGTTCGGGAACATGGGGATTGCGCATGTCCGGTATCCGACCGCGGGTTGCGAGAACACCGCCGAGGCGCAGCCCTTTTATGTGAATTCACCCTTCGGAATCACCCTGGCCCATAACGGTAATCTGACCAATGCCGAATCGCTGAAACACGAATTGTTTGTCGACGACCAGCGGCATATCAACACCGATTCGGATTCGGAAGTGCTGCTGAATGTTTTCGCTCATGAGTTGCAACAGTTGCGCAAAGTGCGACTGAACGTGGACGATGTATTCCGCGCGGTTTCCATGGTGCATAAACGTTGTCGCGGCGCCTATTCGGTCGTGGCCATGATCACGGGATTCGGCATACTCGGCTTCCGGGATCCGCATGGGATTCGACCGCTGGTTTTCGGTGAACGAAAATCGTCCGCCGGACCGAACGAGTATATCATCGCTTCGGAAAGTGTCGCGCTCGACGTGCTCGACTTCAAGCTGGTCCGCGATATCCGGCCCGGAGAAGCGGTCTTCATCGAAAAAAACGGCACGCTGCATCATCGCCAGTGCGCGGAAAAAACCGACCATTGTCCGTGCATTTTCGAATACGTGTATTTCGCGCGGCCGGATTCGATCATCGATGGAATCTCGGTTTACAAGGCGCGCCTGCGCATGGGTGAAAAACTCGCGGCCAAGATTCTGCGCATTCGTCCCGATCACGACATCGATGTGGTGATCCCGATACCGGATACGAGCCGTACTGCGGCGCTGCAATTGGCCAATGTACTGGGGGTGAAATATCGCGAGGGATTCATCAAGAATCGCTATATCGGCCGTACCTTCATCATGCCGGGCCAGCAGATCCGTAAGCAGTCCGTGCGCCAGAAGCTGAATGCGATCGGCCTCGAATTCAGAGGGAAAAATGTGTTGCTGGTCGATGACTCGATCGTGCGCGGAACCACTTCCAAGCAAATTATTCAATTGGCCCGCGATGCGGGCGCGCGCCGGGTTTATCTTGCCTCCGCCTCACCGCCGGTTCGTTATCCGAATGTGTATGGAATCGATATGCCGGCGGCCGCCGAACTGATCGCGCATGGCCGAAGCGAACAGGCGGTCCAGGAAGTGATCGGCGCCGACTGGGTCATCTATCAGGATCTGCAAGACCTGATCGATACGGTTCGGCACAAGCATTCGAACATCCGGCATTTCGATACCTCGTGTTTCAGTAACGAATACATAACCGGTGACATCAATCCGGAATATCTGGAAAAACTCGAAAGCAAACGCAACGATAAGGCCAGAAAATCCAGGCACAAGATTGATGAGTATGCCATCGATCTTTATAACACGGTGTAGCCGGTTTTCGACGGATACCCCGTGAACGGGCGGAAACTCTCGAAACATTCCATTTTGAGTACATAATAAGGCCATATCATTGAATCCTTTCGATCGTCCGGACAAATCCGTCGAAACCCAGGCGATCCGCGCGGGGCAGGTACGGACCGCGGAATCGGAGCATCGCGACCCGATTTTCATGACATCCAGTTATGTATTCGAAAACGCCGCCCAAGCCGCCGCGCGTTTCTCCGGCCAGAGTCTCGGGAATATTTACTCGAGGTTCACCAATCCGACCGTCCGAACCTTCGAAAACAGGCTCGCGGCGATGGAAGGCGGCGAGCGGTGCCTTGCGGTATCTTCGGGAATGGCCGCCATTACTTCGCTGGGCATGGGCTTGCTGAAAGCGGGTGACCACGTGGTTTGTTCGCGCAGCGTTTTCGGGAATACGGTATTGTTGTTCCAGAATTTTTTTTCGAAGTTCGGGGTCGAGACGAGTTTTGTAAAGCTGACCGATCTGAATGCATGGGAAGAAGCGATCCGGCCAGAAACCCGTTTTCTGTATCTGGAGACGCCGTCGAATCCCTTGACCGAGATCGTCGATATCCGCGCGCTCGCGGATCTGGCTCATGATCGCGGTTGTCTCTTGGTGGTCGACAACGTATTTTGCACGCCGGCGCTGCAGAAGCCCTTGGCTCTCGGCGCCGACCTCGTGATCCATTCGGCGACCAAGTACCTGGATGGACAGGGCCGCTGCGTCGGCGGGGCGATCGTCGGCCCGGAATCCTTGATCGAACAACAGATTTATCCCTTTCTCCGAACCGGCGGCGCCTGCATGAGTCCTTTCAATGCCTGGGTTTTTCTGACCGGATTGGAGACCCTTGCGATCCGAATGCGAGCCCACTGTGAAAATGCGATGCATCTGGCTCACTGGCTCGAAAACCGGCCCGAGGTCACGAAAGTCTACTACCCGGGTTTGCACTCCCATCCGCAATATGCGCTGGCTTGCGAACAGCAAAACGGCGCCGGAGGAGTACTGAGTTTCGAAGTGGAAGGGGGGAGGGAGGCCGCGTGGAAGTTGATCGATTCGACTTCGATGCTTTCAATCACCGCGAACCTCGGGGATGTCAAAACAACCATCACCCACCCCGCGACGACGACCCATGGTCGATTGTCCGATCAGGAGAAACAGGCCGCGGGAATCACGGAAGGACTGGTGCGTATCGCGGTTGGCCTGGAATCGATTGACGATATCAAGAAGGATCTTGAGCCTGGATTTGCATAAAACAACTCGGAACTCAATTTTATGAATATTTCGATATTCGGATCGGGTTATGTCGGTCTGGTGACGGCTGCCTGTTTCGCTGAAGTTGGAAACCACGTGGTCTGTGTCGACATCGACGCCGGGAAAATCGCTCGCCTGAACAACGGCGAGGTGCCGATTCACGAACCGGGTCTGGATGGATTGCTGGAACGGAATATCCAGTCCGGACGGCTTACTTTTACCACCGAAATCGAACACGCGGTCAGGCATGGATTGTTTCAGTTCATCGCGGTCGGAACCCCTCCGGACGAAGACGGATCGGCGGATCTCCAGCATGTGCTCGCGGTTGCCGGCAGCATCGGTAAACGGATGACCGAAACCCGGATCATCATCAACAAATCCACGGTTCCCGTGGGCACCGCCGACCGGGTGCGGCAGGCCGTGCAGGCGGAACTCGATGAACGCGCGGTCCGAATCGAATTCGATGTGGTTTCCAATCCCGAATTTCTCAAGGAGGGAGCCGCGATCGAGGATTTCATGAAGCCGGACCGGATCGTTGTCGGGACCGACAGTCCTCGTGCGACTCAATTGCTGCGAGCATTGTATGCACCGTTCAACCGCAATCGGGACCGGCTGGTGGAAATGGATATTCGATCCTCGGAACTGACCAAATACGCAGCGAATTCGATGCTCGCGACAAAAATCAGCTTCATGAACGAACTTGCCGGGCTCGCCGAAGCGCTCGGCGCGGATATCGAAAAAGTCCGAGTCGGAATCGGCTCGGACCCCCGGATCGGTTACCATTTCATCTACCCCGGCTGCGGTTACGGCGGATCCTGTTTTCCGAAGGACGTGACCGCGCTCGATCGTACCGCGAGTGCGGTCGGTTACCGGGCGGAATTGCTGCAATCGGTGGAAGCAGTCAACAAGCGCCAGAAAAAAAGGCTGTTCGAAAAATGCAGACGTTATTTTAACGATGACCTGGCCGGGAGGACCTTCGGCCTGTGGGGGCTGGCCTTCAAACCGAATACCGATGACATGCGGGAAGCGCCGAGCCGGGTGCTCATGGAAGCGCTCTGGGATGCGGGAGCCAAGGTGCGCTGCTTCGATCCCGCCGCGATGAATGAAACCCGCCGGCTTTATGGCGACCGCGAGATTCTTGTGCTGTGCGATTCGGCCGAAGATGTGCTCACAGGCTGCGACGCCTTGTTCGTGGTCACCGAATGGAACGTTTTTCGCAGTCCCGACTTCGATCGGATCAAATCGGAGTTGAATCACCCGGTAATATTTGACGGACGCAATTTATACGATCCTGAATATATGGCCGAAATCGGGATCGACTATTTCGGAATCGGACGCGGCCGGACTGGATAGAACCGGTCGTCCTCCAATTGCTCGAACCGAAGCCCGGACTGTTTGCATTGGTAGTTCCGGCAGGTCGATTCCGAAGCCGCTAGCGAGTCCTCGGAACGCGAAAGAGAATTGCGTGTTAAATTTGCGTGCCTGCCTTGTCGCCCCACTGTTTCTAATCGATTCTTCGCCCGCTTTCGCTGAAATCCATGGAGCATTGACGATCGCCAGCGATTATGTGTGGCGCGGATATTCCAAAAGTTCGGGTGATTTTGCGGGTCAGGCCAATCTCGACTACGAACACTCCTCAGGATTTTATTTTGGAACCTCGGCGTCCAGCATTGATGCCGGAGACGAGGCGTTTCCCGATCGGGCGAATTTCGAATTAACGCCCTATCTGGGATGGAGCACCCCTATAGTAGAGGATTGGCGACTGGACATCCAATGGACCCGATACTTCTACGACGGGAAGGTTTTCGGCCGATTCTCCGATTACAATGAATTCTATTGGCTGCTGCATTACAGCGACTTGTTTACCGGCAGAGTTTCCTTTTCGGATGACTTTTATCACCGCGGCCATGCGTCCGGGGATTTCGAACTAAGCGGACGATATCCGGTGACCGACTGGCTTGAGTTTTCCGCCGGCGTGGGATACAGCTTGACGAAGGACGCCGTAGAATACGACTATCTTTAGGGAATAGGTAATTACTAATATACCATTTATAATGTTTTCATACTGCACAATCTGGGGTGCTGCATATGAAGACAACGACCTTGGCACGAAATGGAGTGTCCATGG
>JAKEEL010000226.1 GCA_022616595.1 Methylococcaceae bacterium | reverse complement strand
TTTCGACGGCTTCCGTGCTCCCCAGTGAGTCCGTGCAAAATCCGACATTTTTTTCGATTTCCTGCATGCGGGAAACGAAACTACGGAGTTCAAGCTGTTCGACTGTATACCGGTTTGCCAGGCCTTTTATCGTTTCTTTCAATTGCTCGAAATCATCGCGACTGGCCGAGGATTCGTTCGAACAGTCGGTTGCGAAGACGACCGGATCTTTAAATCCAGCCTCGGACAATTGCCGGAACAATGCTTTCAGTTGGGAAGAATCCCCCAGATCGAACTGATTCATTACGAACAGCCAAGCGTGCCGGGCGCCCTCGGACAAAAGCAACCGCCAACCCGTTTCGTCATGGTAACGTTCCGGGCTGACCACGTAGACCAATATGTCTACATGGGGAAGCCATCCGAGAACAATTTCTCGGTTGCTGAGCACCGTACTGTCAATATCGGGCATATCGATCCAAAGCACATTCTTCATTTCGTCGTTATCGTGACGATCGATCCGGACTGTTTCGATCGCAAAATTTTCGGGCAATTCATCGAGATCCAGGGTCCGATGCAAATACAGTGAAATCTCCCGCGAGGTCGGGCGCACCACCCCGGTTCTCGCGACTTCGTGTCCCGCGAGACGGTTCAGCAGAGTGCTCTTACCCACGCCGGTACCCCCGAAAAACGCCACAACCAAGGGTCGCTGGCCGGGGTTACGGAACAGAGTTGCAGGCGAGCGGCGATCGATGTCGGCGAAGCGATCGGAGTCCCTCGGTTGCAGCCAGCCGAGGTCCCGACACTCAGCCGCCCAGGATCGGGCCTGTTCGAGTACGCTGAAAAACCGGCGGTCTGTTTCAGAATTCATTCAGCAGTGCTTCGGCATCCTGCAACGACTCTTGCGGGATATTGAATTTGTTACCCGGATTCATGCGTGCGGTCAGGCTTTTCAGTTGCTTGTTGAGAGCATCCTCGAATATTCGTGTGTTGACGGCTTTTAACTGCTTTTGCTTCAAATCGGTCTCGACCCTGCCCATGTAGTGGCCCAGCGCACTTTCCGTCAGAAACGAGGTTAATGACAGCACCGCGGGGGTAAGCACGAAATCCTGCACGCCGATACCCCCGGTTTTCAGAGCGATCGCGACCGCCGCGGCATCGGTTGTGATGCGCGTGGCCCGCAGACTGTTCAGGGTTGCCGGTTGTTGTTCAAGCTTGACATACAGACGACGTGCGGCTTCTTCGATGTCGCGCTGAAATTCCTTTTGGTATGTCCGGACCGCCTGAGTGTAAGACTCGGATAAAACGGGATTTTCTGATTTGAGCAACGACGAGATTTCGTTCCACCAGTGTGCATGGTCGACGAATTCCCCGCGCTTGGAGAATACTGCGTCGGACAGATGGATCAGGTAGTGTTCATACATTCGATCCAATACCTGCATTTCCTGGTTTTTCCGGGATTCATTGTCCGAATCCGAGGATTGCCGGCTGGCCAGACCCAAAAGACGCCGGACTGGCCAGGTCAGGAATTCGCGAGTCTTCTTCAACAACGGGGCGATCCCGGGAATTTCCAGTAATGTCAGCAGTTCGGCCAAGGCCCGTTTAAGTGTCTCGAAATGCTGCGGGTGATTCAGGTAATAGCGCTGGTAGATTTCAACCGCTCCGCTCGCCGCGGAATCCACCAAGTGATTCCACTCGTAAACCAGGTTTTGTTCCTGCCTCACGGGTTCGGTCCAATCCGCCCAGAAACGCTTCAAAAGCGCTGAACAATTTCGGCGGTGCGAACTTCGATTGACGGCGGACTTTGCCCGTCTCAGACGCACAATCAGCTGATCGCGTTCCTTTGCCGCGTTCATCGGCCCGACCCCTTCGCGAAAAAACGGTGCCGGTACGATCGGTGGTAACGGATCTTCTCTGGAATATTGCCATTTTTCGGAGAATGACTGAATTACCGCGGCATTGTTTTCCGGCAAGATCTTGTTCAGAAAAATGATTGTGGGCTGCATCAAGGGTTCGATCAGCGACAGCATATTCCAAACAGTCTGATCGGCGTACTTGTCTTTGCTGACCACAAGAAGGATCACATCGGCCAATGCAATGGTTCGGAGCAGGCTGTTGATATAATGCGCAGAATGGATCGAATCGAAATCCGGAGTATCCCAAATGACACAGTTCCCTAAGTCCGGATGCTGCTCCGCCGAGAGCACCCGGAACGAAAATGCACCGTTCCGAGGGCTTGTGTCGTCGGCTTGTTCAATACGGCGGAAATCGTGAAAAAAGTGGTCGATCGCCGAACGGTCGTTACTCGGAAGGCCGAGTGCGAAACCCTGCGGAAACGTCGTGAATCCCGCCAGCGGGCTGACTCCGGCAACTTCACGGGACATAAGCAAATTCACAACGGAGCTTTTGCCGGATTGCGTAGGACCGATGACAGCAATCTGTAACGCCAGGTTCGGATAGCGCCGGAAGCAATCTGCCTTTTCCAGAAAGGCTTGGCTCAGACAAAGAGATCTCAGATTATCTCGTACGACCGAATGGGTAGGTTCGCGTTCCTGTGTGTGATTCAGAATACCCTGATAACGCTCATTCAAAAGGCGCACGAAATCCAACATGGTCAAAACCGGGTATTTGTTGCATCAGGTATAATGACCGTTCATTATACGTGATGCGGACGGAGAACAGCCAAAGATGAAGATCAATTCGATAATAATAACGCTGGCGTGTGTAAGCTTTGCCATGGGCTGCGGACAGAGCGATAAGATCAACGCCAGTAGCGACAGATCTTTATATCGTTCGGTAAGCGGAGTCGAACGAACCCTCGCCGAGAAGGAACAAGTCGAATTTCAGGTTTCTTTCTGGTCGCTCAAACAATATGCCAAAAGCGAAATCGAGTTCCGGGAGATGGTTCACCGGAAAACCGCACCCGAAATCATCGAACTCGGTAAACGGAACTTTGCAACTCAGTACGAATCGGGGAATCCTGATTTTACCAAATATGCTTCCTGGGACGCGATGATTGGAGAACTCGTGGAGGAGCGCAAGCAATCTGAATTACGTCCGAAGAAGAGCGATCCTCGCGACAACGATAATCTCATCCATAACATGTAAGGATCCGGGTTCAGTTTTCCCCGGTTGCGAGCGGATCTCCGATCCAGCTCTCTCTTGATTCTGCAGGACCCCGGTTTGGGTCTGCGGTACCCACCAAGCTGTTGAAAATAAAATAGTCGTCCGGTTACCTCGTTTCCGAGGGCATCGCAAGCCGGTCATCTTTATTAAGGGCGCGAATGAGAATCGTTTGCGTTATGTATGGTTTCTGTATTATGATTACAGACTCGAAATTAACCAACAGAAATTTGGGGAGACTGCGGTGAGATCGAACTTTTTTAGATGGGTTGGTGCAGCCTTCATGGTAATCGCTGCTTCATCCGGCCACGCCGCCGGCAAGCCGCCAAGCGCCGATGAAATGTGGAAGATTATTCAGGTACAGCAGAAACAGATTGACGCCTTGACCAGAAAACTGGAGGCGCAGGCGAAACGGGACGATTCTGAAAAACCGCGCGCTCCGGCCGATCCGGCCACGGTTAGTGATGGGTCGCCGGAGGTCAAGGAAGTCGCCCGGAAAACCGACATCTTGAGTCAGGAAGTCGAAAAGCTGCGGACCGCATTGGTGATTCCAGAGGAAAAGGCGCTGAAAAGCCAATACGGATTGGGACCGGCGGCCTCGAAAATTTATCAGACCGACAAGGGCTTATCGATCGGTGGCTATGGCGAGGCTTCGTATCAGAATATCGTCGCGGACAAGGGGTCCAGGTCTGATAACGCTGATTTCCTGCGAGCGGTCGTGTATCTCGGTTACCGCTTTAGCGACACTATATTGTTTAACAGTGAACTGGAATTCGAGCATGCATCGACCGGCGAAAACGGCGAGGTATCGGTTGAATTCGCGAACCTCGACTTTCTGTTGGACCCACGTGCAAACATCCGTGCCGGAATGGTGCTACAACCGGTCGGTTTTATCAACCTGATCCATGAATCGCCCTATTTTTTCGGTAATCAAAGACCCGCGGTCGAGCGATTCATTATTCCAACGACTTGGCGTGAGAATGGTGTCGGTTTGTTTGGCGAACTTTTGCCGGGGTTAACTTATACAACCTATGGCACGAACGGATTGGATGCCAAGGGCTTCAGTTCGACCGGGATTCGGGGCGGAAGGCAAGCCGGCAGCCAGGCAGTGGCCGAGGATCTGGCCTGGGTATTGCGGCTCGATTATACTCCCCCGGTGCATCCGGGTTTAACGTTCGGCGGTTCCGCATACCTCGGAAATTCGGGCCAGAATCAACTTTATGCAGGCCAACAAGTCAATGTCTTCACCCAGCTTTATGAGGCGCATGTTCAATGGAAGTATTATGGCGTGGAATTCCGGACATTGGGTGCCTGGGGCCATATCGGCGATGCGGCCGTCTTGAGCGCGGATCGGGGACAGACCATCGGCAAAGCCAATTACGGTTGGTATACCGAGATCGGGTATAATTTATTACCGATCCTGATTGATACCGATCAGTATCTAGCGCCTTTTTTCCGGTATGAACATTTCGACACGATTGCGAGCGCGCCCGGCGGTTTTGCTGATAACCCCAATCTTGATCGCCAGGTTTTCCAATTCGGTCTTCAATACAAACCGATTCCCAACGTTGTGATTAAAGCGGACTATCGGAATTTTTCCGCGAAGGCCGGGGATGTGCCGGATGAATTCAATTTGGGTATAGGCTACGTATTCTGACCGGTAACAATCCTTTTTGTTTCGGTCGAATTACGGGTTTCGATTTGAATATGAAAACAAGCATTCTTAGAGCAGGTTTTACTTTGTTTTCATTGGCCATGTTGCTGCTGATGACCCCGGCGGGTTTCGGGCGGATTTTTTACAGCAAGTCCGAGGCGCTCGATCTCGCGTTTGGCGATCACCCGGAAGTTGACATGATGCCGCTCTTTTTAACCGAGCAGCAAGTCGCCGAGGTCGAGCAACTGGCGCATGTGAAACTCGATTCGGCGCTTTTTACTTTCTATGTAGGCCGGCGCAGCGGGGCAATTGTTGGCTACGCGGCAATCGAAAGCCATACCGTCAGGACCAAACCGGAGACCCTGCTGATTCTGTTATCACCGGATGGCGAGGTCGAAAAGATCGAGGTCCTGGCCTTTCACGAACCGCCCGAATATCAACCGACCTCATTGTGGTTCGCCCAACTTTATCGCAGGGCGCTCGCTCAGTTGGACTTTAATTCGGAGGTTCAAGGAATTACCGGGGCGACGCTCAGTGCGCAAAGCGCCTTGACCAGTGTGCGAAAAGTACTGGCGATTTATCAACTCGTCGTGAAGGGGGGCTGAAGATGCGTTATTTCGTAACCGGCGAACAGCACCGCCAGGCCTTGTTGAATGCATTGATTCTGATGTTTCTTGGCTACATCGCGCTGTTATGGCTGACCAATGGGATGATGTATTTCCATAAAATGGGTCTGACCGCCGATTCGGTCATTGCCTATTATCTGGGTTCCGAGGAAAATTTCACTCAGCCCAAAAGTTATCAGGGATTGCTCGAAGTAGCCCATTTCCATCTTTTCGCGATGGGTATACTGGTACTGACCCTGACCCATTTGATGCTGATGACCAGGATTCCGGTCGGCCTCAAAATCTGGCTCAGCGGTTCGACCTATGCCTCGGCGATTGCGAATGAAGCCGCCGGCTGGCTGGTCCGATTCGTGCACCCGGGCTTTGCTTATTTTAAGATCGGGGCTTTTCTGCTGCTCGAAATGACGCTCGCGGCCTTGCTGATCGCGGTCAGCATATCCCTGATAGCGGCCAGGCGGCGGGTCGCCGGATCAAGCAGTAGCGAACCGATCGGGGAGCCGGATTTCTCAAGCGAGTGACAAAGAACCCGAGATGTGCCGATTTCGTCGGCACATCTTTCAGTATATCTAAAAAATAACAACCAGGTCCCCGGTGATCAAAAACTGGTTGTGTCGCTGGCCGGCATCGAAAGCAGGGATGTCGGCATGGTCGTAGCGCAGGTTGGGGCGCAGCAATATCCACGGCACGGGTTTGTAAGTCAAGCCGAGCGTGAGTGCATAGTAGTCGCTGGCGGCAAACGGGTACACGAAGTTGTTGGGGCCGCACGCGAACGTACTAAAGCCAGCGGGAGTATTGTCAACGTTGAGGCTAGCCCCGCAACGCGCTGGTCCTGCAACGCGGAATCCGTTGGCGTCACGCCACCACTCGGCGCGGATACCGGCCGACAGATTTTCCTGGATGTCATAGAACAGGTATTGATTAATCCCGTACCAACTGGCATCTTCTGTGGTGCCATTTTGGATGGTATTAGCCGTTATCACATTGTCCGCAAAACCATGGTCATGCTGGAAAACGTAGTGCAGGTTTTCCGTGAAATCGTGCTTGCCGACGATGCTGTATATCGCCCACGCGCTGCTGGAGTTTTCGGAGCGTTCGCCGGCCGAAGCCGTCAAGCCCAGCGATGATCCGCCATCGTCGCTGGTCCAAGTAACGCCACCAAGGAAATCCCAGTTACCGAGCTGTTGATCCCAGTTGCCATCCCATCCTCCCGTGGCGCTGCCGGTCACCGCGCCGGCCATGACGCTCCAGTTGGAATTGAAGGTATAGCCGGCCAGGAACCCGGTATGGGTGAAGGGCTCGCCGTATTGGAAGGTATAGGGCTTCGTCACGAAGAAGTTGTCGGGTGCGGTAACAACTTCATAACCGATTGGCGTATAGAAATGCCCGGCCTTGACGGTAAGACCGTTGCCCACCGGAAGGTTGAGCTCCGCGTACGCTTGCGGCAGAGCAATGCTGTAGAAACGGTCATTGTGACTGGTCAGGTGCAGGTCCCAATGTCCGCGGTTCAAGGGCAGGCCGGTCTGCGGGTCGAAGGCCGGCACACCAAAGGCTTGGGTGAAAATAGCGTCGGAGCCGTACAGGAAATCGAAACGGCCGCCGAGGTCAAAGCTGTCGCCATTGACTTCGATGGCTTTTTGGATGAATAGGTAAAACTGGTTCATCTGGATTTCACCGGTACGATCGTTAAAGGTAATCGTACCGTTGAACCCGTCAGGCGAATTATTCGTGTTACCCGATACGCTGGTTTCAATCCAGCCGCCGAACTTGAGATTCCAGTTCTTCATAAACTGAGCATCGTTGATATTGGCGCCCATCGCTTCAAGCAATCCATCGGCATTGGTCCAGTCCTTGGGCGCGCTTTCCGCGCTCGTTGTGCCGGGTTCCTCCGCCGGAATCGGATCCGCGAGCGTGTTTTGAGCCCCCAAGGATGTGAATAGCCCGAGCGCCAATGCGCTGGCGGATAGACGGTGTTTTGCTATTTTCATCTAAGCACCTTTATTGATTAATGAAGATGAGGTTACCCGGTTAAGTCCGTCGCATATCATCAGGCAAAATTCGAGCCCGTTATCCAGAATAGTCCTTATATTATCGTTATTATACCGAAGTTTTGGCTGTCTGTTGTTAAAACGTCTAAAACGTGCTGGAATCCAGCAAAACGCAACGCACTAACGATGTGCATCGCGCATCAGAATGGTTCATGCAATCGATCGTTACATTTTGGCTTGCGTCGCAATCTGAATCGCTTTTTCAATCGTCTCTTGGGACGTATAAAAATGCGGGGAAAAGCGGATTCCACCTCCGCGCTGAGCACAAACCACGCCTTGTTCCCGCAGGATTCGATAAAGCGCATTATTTTCGATCTTTCGATGCCTGAACAGGACAATCCCCGAGGCATGTCGGGAATCCATCGGCGTCATTAATTCCAGATCATTGTGCCCGCGGATCAATTGCTTCAGGTAGACGGCATTCTCGAGGACTTTGTTTTCGACGATGTCCATGCCGACCTCCAGCAGCAGCGACAGGCTCGCGGAAAGCGCATGGATACCGAGCATATTCGCGCTGCCGCACTCGAATCGGCGCGAGTCTTCCGCGATGGTCCAGGGTCGGTTTCGATAATCACCCGGATCTTCGATCATGTGCCAGCCGAATTGGGTCAGCTTCAGCCGTTCACGCGAATCGGGCGTGCTATAAAAAACGCCAAGGCCTTCCGGGCCGAGCATCCATTTGTGGCCGTCCGCCATCGCGAAGTCCGGACGGCAGGCCTGGACATCGAATTCGACCGCCCCGATGCTCTGGATCGCGTCAATACAGAAAAGAATATGATGTCGCCGGCAGAAATCCCCGATCCGTTCGACGTTCAGGCGCAGACCGCTCGCGAATTGAATGGAACTGATCGTGATCAGGCGGGTATTTGCATCAGTCAGATCAAACAGCGCTTGTTCCGGGACTGCACGGTCCGTGAGATGCGCCTGTCTGAATTCAACTCCGAGGGTTTGCAGCGATTCCCAGGGAATACGATTGGATGGAAATTCCTCGTCGCTCGATACGATATTGTCTCCGGCCCGCCAGGGCAGTCCGAGCGCGACAAAGGACAAGGCTTCCGAGGTATTTTTCACCAATGCGATATCCCCGATATCCGGTGCGTTGATCAGCGTTTTCAATTGAGCCCGCAATCCGGTTTCCATCATCAGCCAATCGGAGTAATCGCGTGCTCCTGTACGGCAGTTTTCTTCGGCAAACCGTTTGACCGCTTCTGAGGTCCGTCTGGGCCAGGGCGCTACCCCCGCATGATTCAAATAAAGAACGGAATCGACCAACGGAAACTCGGATTCAATGAGCTTTTGCATGGTTTTGTTTTCAGAAAGGTTGGATTATTCGATAAAACGGACTTAAGACGTCGGAATTCCAAAGCAATTCGTCCAAACCCCGCTTACGTGCCAAATCGAGTATGTTGACTTGAATCACCTGTCCACAAATCGCTACGGAACCACGGGCCCAAAATATCAAAAAACTCTTGCCTTTTTGGAAAACCGCCCTAAAATTCGCTTTCACTATGGTTACATTGAGTTTTTTATGAGTACCCCTTCCGAGCATTGAGTCTGCGTCAGGATTGATTGATCCTCCGCGGTACAGTGCTCCTTTACAAAAGCTGTACCAGAGGAGAATCCGCGGATGCAGAAATTTGCACCTGTCGGCGAGTTGGCGCAAGAATTCAGCTTACAGCCGGCTCGCTGGCCCACCCACCATGAACCCGATTCCGATGTCCCGAACGCCGATCATTTCATCGAGCGTGACGGGTCCGTCTTTGCCGGTACCCATCTGATATTGGATTTATGGGGTGCGAAACCATTGGATAATTTGCAATACATGGAGAGCGCGATCCGCAGGGCCGTGCGAACTTGCAACGCAACACTTCTACACCTGCATCTTCATCATTTTACGCCGAACGGCGGGATTTCCGGCGTAGCGGTTCTCGCCGAGTCGCATATCAGCGTCCATACCTGGCCGGAACGTGATTTCGCGGCATTCGATGTTTTCATGTGCGGACATGCCAGGCCGGAGAGAGCGATCGAAGTGTTCGAGACAACCTTCTCCCCGAAGCGTATCGAAGTGGTCGAACAGGTCAGGGGGCGGGTCAGCCAATGAAAAGTTATATCGAAACGCTTTATGACGCCTATGGACAGGAGTTCCGGGTCGATAAACTCTACTTCGAAGCCAAGACCGAGCATCAGCATCTGGTGATCTTCCATAACGCGCAGTTCGGCCGGGT
>JAKEEL010000225.1 GCA_022616595.1 Methylococcaceae bacterium | reverse complement strand
CTTCCTCGATGGCCTGCCGCATGGAATACAGGTGGAATGGATGAGGTTTGCCGTCGGCCCGCTTCACGCCGAACATTTCCAGCGTCCGGTGTTTGGGGGTCGCGGTAAAGGCGAAGAAACCCAGGTTCTTTTGCCGGCCGCGGGCCTCGATCGCCTGCAAAACCCGTTCTTCCGTATCATCGTCTTGTGTCGTTTCCGAGTCGTCCTGCTCGGCCTTGATGAGAGCATCTTCTGAAGATGCCGAACCCAGCACCACCCGCAGATTGGCCGCCGACTGGCCGCTTAGCGAGCTGTGGGCCTCGTCGATAATCACGGCGAAATTCTTTCGCGATAAGTCCTCGACCTTTTCCAGAATGAACGAAAACTTCTGCAGAGTTTCGAAAATGCGCGACTGGTCGCGACCGGACGCAAGGAGGGTTACGAAAAAAATCGGCCTCGGTGCACATTTCATGGAAACCGAAGTCGCAGTCCTCACGCTGCCGCAAATGGAAACCCTCGCATCGAGCGTATTACGGGCCAACCGGCCCGAATCGAAACATGGCGAGGTGGCCGAAATGTGCCACGAACTGATCAGGACAATCAAAAATAATATGCGTTTGTTCACGCTAGCCGAAAATCCTATGTTGCTTTGCATCATCGCGCTGGCAGGGGAAGGTTTTTTGAACGCACGGATTCAGATAGACGCATTGCGTTTCAGCTTGATTGAACGGCTATTGGCCAGGCTTGCCGAGTGCGGAAGTGACCAGGAACGAGTCACCGGCGTACTCATGGAAATGATTTTGCCCTGCCTGGGCGCTATGATCGATCGTGCGGAGGTCCAGTCATTCCTCGATGGACGCTTAAAGGACCCGCTGGAACGGATGGAGACCAAGTCCGCGATTTACCAGGCGGCACTGGCCTTGGAAGCAGGACAGGCGATGCCCTTCGGCGAACGCTTCGGCCTGGTTTATATCGCTGCGGGGAAGTCCATCATCGGATCGCAGGCGGCAACCTCCGCAACACCTTCCGGATGGCGCAGGCTGGTGGCCTGGATCAGACCGGAACGGATAGCGCCATTGACGATTTCGCCCTACCCTTTGCAACTATGGGCGCCAGGTCGGTCGAACCATGCCGGTGGGCCGGTATGAAAAAGGTAAAAGTCCATTCGGTGCCTGTGATATGGCCGGCTATGTATGGGAATGGTGCGACTCGGAATGGGCGGGTGGCACAGATCGTAAAGTTGTTCGGGACGGCTCGTGGCTCAATAGTCCAGAGTATCTTCGGGCCTCGAGCCGCGGCGGGAGCCATCCCGCGGACAGGGGCAACCTCATCGGTTTCCGTTGCGCCAGGACTCCGTAACCCCTTTACTCTTTTACCCTTAACGAGGACATGACGGGTTCTCCGTACTTATTCACGAAACGGTAAACAAAACTTCACGAAACGGTCATCGGCTCCTTATAGATTGATGCGCAAGCTAAGCAACGATGCTTGCATTTTTAACGTATTCTTTCTGCAACGGAGCCGGCCATGCACTTCGAAGAGACCGAAAATCCCTTCAGACTCGCGGACGTCCTGAAGCTGGCGCCCCATCCGGGGTTGAATCGAATCCTGGTCGATCTGACCGAAAAACTACTGGGTCTCAGAGCGCTTGAAGAAATCTACCGGGACTCCCGAGGCGCTCGCGGACACTATCATTTCTTGCATGGCCTGCTGAAGCGCTTGAATATCCGTTATCAGGTGCACCGGGAAAATTTCGAATCCGGCTGCCCGGAAGGTCCCGCGATCGTCGTTGCGAACCATCCCTACGGCGGGATCGATGCGATCCTGATCGCGTCCATTCTTCTCGGGATACGCAGTGACGTCAAGATCCTGGCCAACGGCCTGTTGCTCCGAATGCCGGAACTGCGCGATTTGATCATCAGTGTGGACGCGTTCGGCGGGGCCGGTTCGAAGACCGGCAACGGGAATCCGATCCGGGAGGCGGCGCGGTGGGTCGAAAAGGGCGGGATGCTGATGCTTTTTCCGGCCGGCGAGGTCTCGCATTTCAGGCTTGAAACGAGACAGATCACCGACTCCGAATGGAATCCTGTGCTCGGCTGGCTGGTTGAAACCACCGGCGCTCCGGTGATTCCGGCGTATTTTCACGGCCACAACAGCCGTTTCTTTCAAGCGCTCGGCTTGCTGCACCCGGCCCTGCGCACGGCTCTGCTTCCGCATGAACTCCTGAACAAGCAGCACCGGACCTTTCATGTGGCTCTGGGCACCCCGATCGATTTCGAAGTGTTGCGGGCCTTCGCTGATCGGGCCAAAGTGGTCCAGTATTTAAGGCTCAGGACTTACTCGCTGGAATCTCTGTGCAGCGGTGACGGCAATGCGTCGGGTACGGTCAAGCCCTTCAATAATCACAGAATGCCGGTCGTTGACGCAACCGATTCCCGTTTGCTGATTGACGAAATCGAGAAATTGCCGAAGGATTGCTGTCTGGTCGAACACGAGGGATTGGCGGTTTACTGCTTCAAGGCCGACCAGGCGCCCTGGGTTCTTCAGGAAATCGGCCGGCTCCGCGAATTGACCTTTCGCGCGAGCGGCGAGGGCACCGGAATGCCGAGCGACATCGATCTGTATGATGCGTACTATCGCCATCTGGTGATCTGGAATCAGCGGAAGAACGAGGTGGCCGGCGCCTACCGGCTCGGATTGACCGATGAGATCTTAAGGCGCTCCGGCAAGAGACGCTTGTACACCCAGACCTTGTTCAAGTACAAGAGACCCCTTCTAAATGTGTTGAATCCCGGGATCGAACTCGGCAGGTCATTCATCCGCGAAGAATACCGCCGGGATTATGCGCCCTTGCTGCTGTTGTGGAAGGGAATCGGTCAGTTCGTCGCGCGGCATCCGCGCTACCGCCGGTTGTTCGGGCCGGTCAGCATCAGCAACGATTACCAGACCGTCTCGCAGCAGTTGCTCGTGGATTTTCTGCGTTTGAACCGATTCGACTCAGAACTCGCGCGCTACGTCAAAGCGCGCCGGCCCTTCAACTATCGGAACCCGGTGACGTGGTGGGGCGGTAATCAGGAAAATTCGAACGATCTCGGCGCGGTGTCGGATCTGATCGCGGAAATCGAAGCCGACAGCAAGGGAGTGCCGATTCTGATCAAACATTATCTGAAGCTCGGCGGACGGTTCCTGGGTTTCAATGTCGATGACCGCTTCAGCAACGTATTGGACGGGTTGATTCTGGTGGATCTTGTCCGGACCGACATTCGCCTGCTCAGAAAATATCTGGGTACTGAGAACGCGCAGTCCTTTATCGATTATCACCAAGGCCGTCGGGTAGGTCGCCCGAAGGCTTCCTGAGCACCCGTGTTCGAAGATCGGAATTCCGCTCGGGAATTCCGGTCCGGGCGGGCATTCGAGCCCGCAATGAACTCCGATATCCTAAAGGGACTTGGGGTATCGGCTTTTTATTTCATGGCCGTTGGTCGATCTTATCCCCTTCTTTCTCCGGTGCGATCAGGTCGGCTTGCGTGAGGCCGAGTCCCAGAACGATCGGGCTCGCGATATAGATGGATGAATAGGTCCCCACGATGATCCCGACGATCAGCGCCAGCGAGAAATTGTGGATGGTTTCCCCGCCCAGAACCGCGAGCGCGACCAGGACCATCAGGGTGGACACCCCGGTCATCATGGTCCGGCTCAAGGTTTGGTTCAGAGACGTGTTCATGATCTCGCTCACGGTCCCCTTGCGCATCCTGCGGAAGTTTTCACGTATCCGGTCGTAGACCACGATCGTATCATTCAACGAATAACCGATCACGGCCAGTATCGCGGCCAACACCGTCAGATCGAACTCGAGACCGAACAGCGAAAAATAGCCGATCGTTATCAGCACATCGTGAATCAAGGCCGCCACCGAGCCCAGCGCAAATTTATATTCGAAACGCCAGGCGACGTAGATCAATATGCCGAACATGGCGTACAGCATGGCCAGTCCGCCGTCTTCGGCCAGTTCATCGCCGACCTGCGGGCCGACAAATTCGACCCGAAGCTTTTCACCCTGGATATTCCCGGGCGCATTCAGCGATTCCATGATCTGGTTGCTCAGGCCGCTGCTGGTGATCCCCGCCTTGAGCGGAATGCGTATCAAGACGTCGCGGGAGGTCCCGAAGTGCTGGACGACCGCGTCGCCATAATTCGCCTGCCGCAGAATGTCCCGGATATTCGAGAGTTCCACCGGCTGCTGGTAACCGACCTCGATCAGGGTGCCTCCGGTGAAATCGATGCCGAAACGAAGGCCGTTGATCACCAGCGATCCGATTGACACGGCGATAAAAATAAAGGAGGCGGCCAAGGTAATCCCGCGCTGCCCCAAGAAATCGATATTCAAATTGTTCAGATTCACGCTTGGGTTCTCCGAAATTCTCCAGGATCGCTAAATGGACAGTTTCTTCACGCGCTTGTTGCCGTAGATCAAGTTGATCAACATCCGCGTACCCGTAATCGCGGTAAACATCGAGGTTATAATACCGATCGTCAAGGTGACCGCAAATCCCTTGACCGGTCCGGTGCCGAAACCGAACAGCACGGCCGCCGCAATCAGCGTGGTGATGTTGGAATCGAATATGGTTGCAAATGCTCTGTCGTAGCCGAAATAAATGCTGCTTTGAGGGGTGTTCCCACTGCGGATCTCTTCACGGATCCTTTCATGGATCAGCACGTTGGCGTCAACCGCCATCCCGACCGTCAATACAATCCCGGCGATCCCGGGAAGAGTCAGCGTGGCCTGCAGTACGGATAGAATCGCAACGATCAAAACGACATTCATGGCCAGGGCGATGTTGGCAATCACTCCGAAAAGTTTGTAATAAAAGCCCATGAAAATCACGACCAGCACGAAGCCCACGAGAGCCGAAACCATGCCCTTATCGATGTTGTCCTTGCCCAGGCTCGGGCCGATGGTGCGCTCCTCGACGATCTCGACCGGCGCCGCGAGCGCTCCGGCCCTCAGCAGCAAGGCTAGATTACGGGCTTCCTTGGTGCTGTCGAGGCCGGTGATCTGGAAGCGTTTGCTGAAGGAATCACGGATCGTGGCTACGTTGATGACTTCTTCGACCGTGGTCTTCTTGCGGACCTTCCGGCCGTTTTCGGTAACGGTCAGTACTTTGTTTTCGATGAACACCACGGCCATCGGTTTGCCGATATTCTCCTGAGTGGTTTTGGCCATTTTATTCGCGCCGACTCCGTTCAGCGAGATAAACACGGCCGGAGACCCGTTTTGCTGATCGAGACCCGAGGAGGCATCGACGATCTGATCGCCGGTCACGATGATACTTCGCTGCAGCAAGACCGGGTTGCCGTTGCGCTCGTGATAGATCCGGCTGCCGATCGGCGCATGACCTTCCACGGCTTTCTGGAGGTCGTGCTCGACGTCGACCATCCGGAACTCCAGGGTCGCGGTCGCGCCGAGAATGTCTTTAGCCTGGGTCGTGTCCTGAACCCCCGGCAGTTGAACCACGATCCGGTGATCTCCCTGCTGCTGGATGATCGGTTCGGCAACACCCAGTTCGTTGATCCGGTTTCTCAAGGTGGTGATATTCTGTTCCAGCGCGAATTTGCGGATTTCCCGCGCTTCGCGTTCCGGTATTGTCGCGCTCAGCGTCAGTTCGGAGGGCTTGCTCGCGACGTCCAGATTTCGAAGTTCATCATCGAAAACCTTAAGCGCCGCGTCCAGATTTTTGCGGTCTTCGAACTGCACGAGGAAGGTTCCGCGGTCCTTTTTCACCGCGAGGTAACGCACCTTGGCGTTTCTGAGAGCCGAGCGGATGTCCGAGGTATAGCGTTCCTCCGCCTGCCGGATCGCCGCCGGCATGTCCACATCGAGCAGAAAATGAACGCCGCCGCGCAAGTCGAGCCCCAGGAACATCGGTTCCAGATGCAGCGCGCGCAGCCATTCGGGCGTCGCGGGCGCCAGATTCAGGGCCACCGTGTAGCCCGTTCCGAGTTCGTCTTTAATGAAGTCCGCGGCTTTGAGCTGATCCACCGTATCCTTGAATCTGACCAGGATCGAATTTTCACCCAGCGTCGCGGACAAGGGCTCCAATCCGGTCTTGCTCAGTGACTTGTTAACGGATTCCAGCGTCGATTCGTTCAGCGGTTCATTGCGCTGGGCCGAAATCTGAATCGACGGGTCCTGCCCGTACAGATTGGGCAGCGAAAACAATATTCCGATCGCGACGACCGTGATCACCAGCAAATTTTTCCAGAGCGGGAAACGGTTTTCCATGGCTTAGAACAATGATTATTGGTTTTGTTGTTTGATTTTTTTCAGGGTGTTTTTATAGGTGCCTTTCGGCATCAGGCTCGCGATCGCGTTGCGTTGGATCTGCACGAAGGTATTCTCGCTGACCTCGATGCGCACGAAATTTTCATCCAGATCGACCACCTTGCCGAGAAGTCCCCCGTTCGTGACCACCTCGGCGCCCCGGTTCAGCGATGACACCAGGTTTTTGTGTTCCTTGGCCCGTTTCTGCTGGGGCCGGATGAACAGAAAATAAAATGCCAGCAGGATTGCGACAGGAAATAATAGGCCGGCCATCGCAGGATCATCCGCGGGCGCGGCGTAAGCATTCGAAATAAAGAACTCCATCAATCTCTCCACAATAGCCAGTAAAATTAAAACATGAAATTATGACACAATTGGAACCGCTTTACCTCGTCGAGCATAAAATTCGCGCACAAATAAATCCAGCGTCCGGCGCTTGATGGCTTCCCCGAGACCCCGCATCAGGGATTGATAGTGATGCAGGTTGTGAATCGTATTGAGCCGGGCGCCGAGGATCTCGTTGCATTTATCCAGATGGCGCAGGTAGGCTCTGGAATAATTGCGGCAGGTATAGCAGGCACAATCTTCATCGGGCGGTCTCGTGTCATCCGCGAATCGACTGTTGCGAATCTTCAGGGTTCCGCTCGAGACAAACAGAAAGCCGTTTCGGGCGTTGCGGGTCGGCAGCACGCAATCGAACAGATCGATGCCGCGCCGGACACTCTCGACCAGATCTTCGGGCGTGCCGACCCCCATCAGGTAACGCGGTTTGTCGAGCGGCATACGCGGGATCAGCCCATCGAGAACGCGCAGCATTTCCGGTTTGGATTCGCCGACCGACAACCCGCCGATCGCGTAGCCGTCGAAGCCGATTGCGATCAGTTTTTCGATGGATTCGTGGCGCAGTTCATCGTACATTCCGCCTTGAACGATGCCGAACAGCGCGTTCGGGTTGTCGCCGTGCGCCTTTCTACTGCGTTCGGCCCAGCGCAGAGACAGCAGCATCGACGCCCGGGCCTGGTCGGGGCTGGCCGGATAGGGCGTGCACTCGTCGAAAATCATCACGATGTCCGAGCCGAGCTTGTGCTGGACTTGCATCGATTCCTCGGGCCCCATGAACACGCGGCTGCCGTTCACGGGCGACCGGAACTGCACGCCCTGCTCGGTGATCTTGCGCAATTTGCCCAAGCTGAAAACCTGGAATCCCCCGGAGTCGGTCAGTATCGGACCCTCCCAGTGCATGAATCGGTGCAAACCGCCGTGTTCGAGGACGATCCCGGTTCCGGGTCTCAACCATAGATGAAAGGTATTGCCGAGAATGATCTCCGTACCGCAACCGAAGAGTTCTTCCGGAGTCATGGCCTTGACCGTGCCATAGGTGCCGACCGGCATGAATGCCGGGGTGTTGACGATGCCCCGGGGGAAAACCATCTGGCCGGTGCGGGCCTGCCCGTCCGTTTGTTTTACGCTGAATTGCATGGCAATGAAATTTCAGGATATAGGCCGAATTCCTGCAGATTCAGGTCTCGGGCCGATACACCGTTTGCCAACTTGCCGGCGCATGGAGTCAATCGCGGGATTCTCCGAGGCGCCAATCGAGTCAAACGGATGTTCCCAAAAAGAACGCGTCACTTCGATACGTGCCCGTTCCCGTGTCTTCAACCTTTGATGCAGATTACCGGTTCCAAACGCGCCACTTTGCGGGCCAATCCGGCCCGCTCCGCGGCATCGACCACCGCGCGGACATCCTTATACGCGATCGGCGATTCCTCGGCGATTCCACGCAGCGAGGGGCTGCGAATCAGGATGCCCTTCGCCGCGAGTTCGTCGATCAGTTCCCGGCTCCGGCAGCGTTTGCTGGCCTGACGCCGGCTCAAGGCTCGGCCGGCGCCGTGGCACGCCGAGCTGAATGCGCGCTGTTCGCTTGTCTCGCTGCCGCAAAGAATGTAGGACGCGGTGCCCATCGATCCGCCGATCAGGACCGGCTGGCCGGCTTCGCGGTAGGCCGGCGGCAAGTCGGGATGGCCTGGCCCGCACGCACGGGTCGCGCCTTTGCGATGGATGAACAAGTCCGTTTCTCGGTCTCCGACGGGATGCCGTTCCAGCTTGCAGGTGTTGTGAGATACGTCATAGACAAGGCTGAGACGAATCCCCGGAAAAACTTCATCAAAGGTCTGCCGGGTCAGATGGGTGATGATCTGGCGGTTGGCCAGGGCGCAGTTGACGGCGGCTCGCATCGCGCCAAGGTACTGTTTTCCGAGCGGTGAACGGATCGGCGCGCAGGCCAGTTCCCGGTCGGGCAGGGTGATTCCGTAACCCGCCGCCGAAACCGCCATTTCTTTCAGAAACTCGGCGCCGATCTGGTGCCCGAGCCCCCTGGACCCGCAGTGTATGCTGATCACGATTTCGTCCAGATGCAAGCGGAAGCTCCGGGCTTTCTCATGACTGTAAATTTCGGCCACGCGCTGCACTTCCAGGTAGTGGTTGCCCGAACCCAGGGTGCCCATTTCGCCGCGTTGCCGTTCGCGGGCTTTCGCGGAAACCCGGGAAGGCTCGGCACCCGCCATGCAACCCTGCTCTTCGATGTATTCCAAATCCCCGCTTTCGCCGTAGCCCATTTCGACCGCCCATTGCGCGCCGCCTCTCAGCATTCCGATCATGCCTTTATGATTCAGATGAAGCTTGCCGTGGCTGCCGAGCCCCGCGGGAATCGAGCGGTAGAGTTCGTCGGCGAGGCGCATCTGGTGCGGTCCGAGTTCGGCCATCGTCAAGCCGCTATGCAAGGTGCGCACGCCGCAGGAAATATCGAAACCGACTCCGCCGGCCGATACCACCCCGCCCTGTTCGGGATCGAAGGCCGCCACGCCGCCGATCGGAAAGCCGTAGCCCCAATGGGCATCGGGCATGGCATAGGCCGCTTCCACGATGCCGGGCAAGCTCGCTACATTGCAGATTTGTTCCTGGACTTTTGCATCCATGCCGCGGATCAAGTCGGCGTCGGCAAATATTACCGCGGGCACCCGCATCGCGCCGCTGGCGGGGATTTCGAAGCGGAATTCGTCGCGTTGAATCATTCGACCGGTATCCAATTCCGTCCTCCGTCAAACATCGACAACACACTGGGCGATCCACATCGCATCGGGGCTTTGGCGGATTCGCAACTCGGTAAACGTAGCCCCTTTAATTTCGACCGCGGGCCGGTGTTTTCGTTGGTCAACGGGCTCGCCCCACGCCTTGGCGGTCAATTTGCCGCCATCGATCGACACTTCGAAACGGCTAAACAGCAGATCCTGCACGGCCATGCGGTAGATCAAATCGTTGATCCAGTCCAGGAATAAAAATTCACTATCCGGGGCTTCGCATTCGATTGCGACCGCTTTGGAAGCTGCGACCGAATCCGGGTCGGTCACCACGGCCGTCAGCGCGATCGCGGCTTGCTCGAAGGCCTGTTCCAACGTCGAGCCGATGCCTCGGATACCGATGTCCGAGTCATGATCAAAATGTTCCCAGTAAGGCGCGGCGTCGTTGATTTTCATCCAGCGCGCCGGCACTTTCGGGAACATCCGACGATTCCCGTGCCTGCGATCCGAGCCGCCGCAGAACGGGATGGATTCTTCGTAACGATGTCGGCATAGCCCCTCGTCTCCCGGTTTAGCATACGAATGGTCAATGCCTGTTGTTGGTTCCGCCGGTTACGCAGCGACGGCCTCGATCACCGAAAAGGAAGAAGCGGTGGGTACGATTCTGTCGATGCGAAAACCAGCCTGTTCGAGCAGTGCCGTGTACTCCGCTTCCGTGCGTTCCTGGCCGCCCAGGAACATCAACATGGAAAAGTCCATGACTTTGCCGGGGTGAAACTCTTCCCCGACCGGAAGAACCGTCTCGACAAGCAGCAATCGCGCGGCTGCATGCATCGCGGAGCGACAGTTCCCGAGGATCGCAAGGGCACGATCGTGGTCCCAGTCGTGGATGATCCATCGCAGGATGTACGCGTCGCCTCCGCTTGGCACCGAATGGAAGAAGTCCCCGCCGGCAATCGCGCAACGATCGGCAAGCCCGGCACGCGCGATCGACGTTCGAGCGTCTGCAGCCACATGCGGGAGATCGCAAAGGATCCCTGTCAACTCCGGATTGGCTTGCAGGATTGCCGTGATGAACGCTCCATTTCCGCCGCCCACGTCGACCAGGCTACGAAACGCGGAAAAGTCGTACGCCTGGATGACGGCGGAGGAGACGGCCTGCCCGAAGTCTTTCATCGCGGTATTGAAGATGTCTCGCTCCTCCGGATGTGCGGCAAGGTAATCGAAGAGCTCCGCTCCTGTCTTAGGCGCGAATACAGGTTGGCCGGTCTTGACGCTATACAAGGCTTCCGTCATCGCGGAAAACCAGAAAGACCGGCCGCTCATTTTCACCCACGAGCGCAGGGAGCCGGCTGTTCCCGAACGCAGGCATTCACTGAGCGGGGTCAGGGCGAAGCGGCCCGGCTCGACCTCGGAGAAGACACCCACGCTGCTCATCAGGCGAAGCACACGGTACAGCGACCGGGCATGTGACGACGTGGATCGTGCAAGCTCATCGCTGGTTTGCGGCCCGTCCGCGAGAAGATCGGCGATGCCGAGTTCCTCCACGATCACAAGCGCCCGATGGATGGCCGCTCCTTCACTCAGGAGAAAGATCTGGGTCGCCGGCGGTAGCTCGGACAAATCTCCACGGTCTTTGATTGCAAACAGCAGCGACATGTTCTACCTCCTTTCCTTCTGTATGGGGTGCCCAACGGTCATGGAGAGCGTTTGAAAAGAGTGATTGTGAAGGCCAAGCATCGCCCGCATCGACCCCGGGGCGGGACAATCGATCTGTGTGTAATGGACATGCTTGTCTCCGTTCTTAGTTTAACATTTCGGGGTCAGGACGGGCGCGATTTATTCCCTGGTCCAATGATCGAGCTCGAAACATCCGGCCAGCTTTCGAGCATCCATTTTACGGCCAAAGGGTATCAATCCAACCAAAGGAGCCGGAATCCCGGTGCTCAGGGTCGTAATATTCTCCTTCACGCAGGGGAATGCCGGATCGATTCGATTGCCGACCCATCCGATCAAATCACAACCGGAATTTCGAATCGCGGACGCCGTCAATAACGCATGATTCAGGCAGCCGAGCCGCAATCCGACGACCAGCAATACCGGCAATCCCAGGATCCGGGCAAGGTCCGATACCCGCTCCGCCGAATTCAACGGCACCTCCCAGCCTCCTGCGCCTTCAACGATCACAAATTGCGATTGCGCTCGCAATAAGCCGTATTGTCGGGTTATCAAATCCAGGCAAATCTCGCGACCGGCTTGTATTGCGGCGATATGGGGCGACACGGGGGGCGCAAACGCGTAGGGATTTACCGAGTCGTAATCGAGAGGAACGGAAGCATGGGCGCGCAATAAAACGGCATCTTCGTTCCGGAGTCCGTCCTCGGCCGGATAACAGCCGGTTGCGACAGGTTTCATGCCGGAAACCTGCAACCCCTTTTGTTTAAGGGCCTCCATCAATGCCAAAGATACCCGGGTTTTACCAACCCCGGTATCGGTACCGGTGACGAATACGCCTTGAATACCGGGACTATGAGCCGACATTTGGTCCGCGGTACCGCCGGCAGCGGCCTACGATTAATTCAAAGGTTGCGGATATTTTTTGATCCGGGTTACCGTTTCGGTACTCGGCTATCATCCTGCCGATTTTCCCCTTGCCGGTTAAGGAACGCGGCCGGTCCGCGGCCACATTATGTGCGCCGATTCCCTTGAGTTCGCGCATCAATTCCAGCACATCGTCGTACTCGATGTGAATCAGGTCCCGCTCGATACCCTGATTTTCCAACCCGGCCCCGGAAACCGCGGCCCGGATCGCGGGACCGCCTGAAAATTCGTTGACATGCGTGCCGAAATCGACGCGTCTCCAAGCATCCCGCAGCTCACGTAATGTTTCCGGGCCGAATGTGCTGAACAGAAAGATTCCGCCCGGTTTCAATATCCGATGGACCTCCGCGAATACCCGCTGCAAATCTCCACACCATTGAATCACCAGGTTGGAAAATACAAGGTCGAAATATCGTTCCCTGAACGGCAGGAATTCCGCATCACCGCAGACATAGTGGGTTTTGCGCTCATCCAGTGAACGTGCCTCGACCAGCATGGCGGGCGCGAGGTCCAGATCAATGACAAAAACATGCGGCCGGTTCAGCCGGCGTGAACAGTATCCGGTGCCGGCGCCGAGATCCAGGATCGCGGCGCTGGATGCGGAATCCAGGCTCAGGAATTGCAGTAGACGGTCTCCAACGCGCCGCTGTAACATCGCCCATTCGTCATAGCGGGATGCCGCACGAGCGAAGGAAGCTCTGATCAGTGCTTTGTCCAAGCCCGCTTCGCGAATGCACCGGTCAAGCATTGGAGCCCGCGCGATGCCTGGACAGGAAACCAAGGACCTCGGCCAGGCATTGGTCCCGGTGCGTGATGAACGGAATGTGCCCTGCATTCTGAATGATGCGTAGATCGACCGAGGGCTTCAAGCGCAGGATCGACTCGCTCACGCCGACCGGAACCAGCGAATCTTGCGCTCCGAGCAATACCAGTACCGGTTTGTCCAGGGTTCTCAGCCGCTCGCGATGGTCCGTGGCCTTCAAGATCCCGATTCCCGCACGGAGGGCATCAGGATGCGGCGCATCACATTCATTCAGCCGGCTTTTCAAAGTCCTGTAGGTTTCCCGCGACGATTCCAAGCCCAGAGTCTGGACCTTCAGGAATCGCAATAAAGCCGGCTTGAAATCGTCCAGCAGGTTTCGATTGAATTGATCCAAGGCTTCCGGTCTCAATGCGTGCAGCCAATCCGGGGCGCTCGCGAATTTCGGGTTGCCGGCGATCAGAACGATTGTTTTCACGCGTTCCGGAAAGAGCCCGCATAAGGTAAGCACCAGAGTCGCGCCGAGCGACCAGCCGATCCAATGCGCCGTCTGGGGCGCCGATCGGACCAGCGCTGCCGCAATCCTTTCCGGTGCGTAATCGTCGATCGGCGCACTGCGGCCATGACCTGGAAGATCCAGGCAAGTGACTCGATAACCGCGCGCGAGTCCTTGCGCGAATTCCCGCCAGAACCCTCCGTGCATCGCCCAGCCGTGGACCAACACGACATCCTCCCCCCGTCCCGGGGTTTCCGAGAAGATCGGATCGGATTGCACTTCGCGCTCAGGAATTTGTGAGCGCATCCGATATTTCCTCGACAAGCCAATCGATCTGGGTCTCTTCATGCAAGGCCGAAAAGGTGACACGCAAACGAGCGCTTCCTTCGGGAACCGTCGGTGGACGTATCGGCATCACCAGGATTCCTTTGCGCCTCAATCGATCCGCGATTTCGATCGCACGCCGGCTCTCGCCGAGCAGCACAGGCTGGATCGGGGTTCGTGATTCGAGGATCGGAAGATCGCGTTCAAGCGCTCTGCCTCGAAATCGCTGCACCAGCAGCGACAATTTTTCTCTGCGCCAGGATTCCCGCTGCGCCAGATCAAGACTCACCCTGGTTGCTTCGGCCAGCGACGGAGGGATCGCCGTCGTATAGATATAGGTGCGGGCCCGCTGGATCAGATATTCTATGAGCTGGTCGCTGCCGGCAACGAATGCCCCGAAGGTCCCGAAAGCTTTCCCGAGCGTTCCGACCAGAACCGATACCGACCCCGGTCCGAGTTTGAAATGCTCGAGAACTCCGCGCCCGTGATGGCCCAATACTCCCAGGCCATGCGCATCGTCCACCAACAGCCCCGCATCCCTCGATTCACAAAGCCGGCTGAGCCCCGGCACATCCGCGAGATCTCCATCCATGCTGAATACCCCGTCGCTCACGACCAGTTGTCTGGCCTCCCGTCCTTGCGACAGAATCTCCGCGAGAGCAGTCAAATCGGCATGCGGGTAACGCTTGAACTGCGCTCCCGACAGTAAGCCGCCGTCGAGCAGAGAAGCATGATTCAGGCGATCCTGCAACACTCGATCCCCCTTGCCGAGCAACGCGGAAATGACCCCCAGATTCGCCATGTAGCCGGTTGAAAACAGTAACACCCGGGCAAATCCCGTAAACGCCGCGAGTTCTTCTTCCAGCGCGTGATGCGCCGAACAGTGCCCTGTAATCAGATGGGCGGAGCCGCTGCCGACGCCGTATCGGTCCGCCCCGAGCTGGAGGGCTTTGACAACGGCAGGATGATTCGCGAGGCCAAGATAGTCGTTGCTGCAGAAATTGACCAGCCGCCGCCCATCGACATCGACATGAATTCCCTGCGGTCCGGCGTTGATTTGTCTGGATCGATACAAACTCTGCCGTTCGAGCGTCTTCAGGTGGTTCTCGAAGGTCGGATGGAACATGGCCGGGATGACAATGGATCGAGTCGGGATACCGATCCCGGATCGGAGCAGCATTTTCCGGCCCGGATGCAAAAGACTAACCAGGTTATCGGCTTTTCTCCTGGTGAGGGGGCCCCGCCATCGACAGCCCGAGGCGGTCGAAGAGCTTCCGATCGCTGTCCGCGTCCGGGTTGTCGGTCGTTAACAGCCTTTCGCCGTAGAAGATCGAATTGGCTCCCGCGAAAAAACACAGGGCTTGCATCTCGTCACTCATATCGCTGCGCCCGGCGGATAAACGGATTCGCGCCTTTGGCATCAGGATGCGCGCGAGCGCGATGGTCCGGATGAAGATCAGCGGATCCAGTTTCGGAGTGCCGTCCAGCGGGGTGCCGGTGACCTGAACCAGGCTATTGATCGGAACGCTTTCAGGATGCTCGGGGAGATTCGCCAGGTTCAACAGAAGGCCAATCCGATCGTCGTCGCTTTCACCCATGCCCACGATGCCCCCGCAACACACGTGGATTCCAGCGTCGCGCACGCGTTTCAGGGTATCCAGACGATCCTGATAAGTCCTTGTCGTGATGATTTCCGAGTAATATCCTTCGGAGGTATCCAAATTGTGATTGTAGTAATCGAGACCCGATTCCTTCAAACGCCGGGTCTGATCATCGCTCAGCATGCCCAGGGTCACGCAGGTCTCCAACCCCAAGGCTTTGACGCCCTCAATCATTTCCAACACCCGATCGAGTTCGCGATCTTTCGGACTGCGCCAGGCCGCTCCCATGCAAAACCGGGTCGCCCCTTGGTCTTTTGCCTCGCGCGCAGATTTCAAGACTTTCTCCAAAGGGATCAAGGCTTCCGGTTCCAATCCTGTGTGGTAGCGGGCGCTTTGCGGGCAATAGGCACAGTCCTCGGGACAGGCTCCGGTTTTGATGCTCAACAATCGGCTGATCTGAACTTCGTTCGGGTCGAAAAACCTTCTGAATACGCTATGAGCCCGATACAAAAGGTCGTTCATCGGCAGGTCGAACAGAGACCTGAGCTCGTGAAACGACCAATCGTGACGAATCGGATCCGGCTCGCGATCGAATTCAATCAGTTTGTTTTTATTCATTGCCGCTTGCATGTTGCATGCTCCAATTCATTGCGCGATTCGATTGCACAGCCCGGATTTTTGCTAGTCTGTACATCAG
>JAKEEL010000224.1 GCA_022616595.1 Methylococcaceae bacterium | reverse complement strand
CGACTGCGTGACTCGTCCGGGCTGGTACTCAAGACGAGTCCGATCCGGACACTCACAATCCGGGTCCAGGCGTTCGCAATCTCCACCCGCGTTGCGTCTGTATAACGATCCGCGTTCCGATCTCCATCCTCGTCCACGCCGTAGGTTATTTCCATGGTTTCGACATTTTCAACCAACCGGGCCACGGCAGCGCCGCTGAAACAAGCCAGATTTTTGTTCTGGTCGATGTAAAAAAATTCGCTGATCGGAACTGGATCTGCCGGCGGAACGCTGACCGGGGTGCCGGTACAATCGGTCCAGCCCATGCGAACCACTTCGATCTGGTCGTTCGAGCTGGTCTGGATCGCCGCATTCGCCGGGTTATACGGTACCGGCGGATCGCTCGCATCGACCGTGTTGACCTCCCCGAAAACCTGCCCCCCGCCGTCACCCGCGCCGCGGATCGTTCGTTGCAGAACCTCGATCGCGAACCGCCCGTTCTCCTGCAAGCGGGACATTTCATCTTGCAGGTAATAGGTCTGTTTGTTACTCAGATAAATCTGAATGACCCCGGCGCTCAACACCATGCTCAGCAGAAGGCCGATCATGACCTCGACAAGCGACATGCCGCGTTGATCGAAATGTTTGTACGACCGCTTGTTCATGGCACAAAAGTTACCCGGAAATTCGCCGGGGGCAACGGATTATTCGGATTCGGGCTGCGATCATCCACCCAGCTCAGCGAGACCACGAACAAGGAACCATCCGTACAGCCGTCACCGTCGGTATCCGCATCGTTGATTCCGTCCCCATCTGCATCGATAAACCCCGGGTCCTGGCTATCGGTACAAGTCACGGTGGTCTGACTCTGCGGAAACATAAAGTCCGCCGAGGTCTTCCACGCGAACAGATCGGCCTGGGCCATCTGTGCCGGATCGCAGAGTGTTCCTCCGCCCGGATAGCTGTTGATGCAATCGAAACGCGGATCGGCGGGCAAGGTCGGGGGCGTCGGGAGCGGTGCAGGCAATGGGTCCACGGCATAGTTGTTGGCATCGACACCGGCGCGGTTGGCCCGCATCCGGTCCGCGAGTTCGTTGATGAATTCGACCGCATAGGATCGGGTTTGCGAGGAATGATTCTGCCGCAATCCGACCGTTTGAAGCCCCATCAAACCGAGCATCCCAACCGACAGGATCACCACCGCGATCAGAACTTCGACCAATGTAAAGCCGGAACTCTCGGGTTTTGGCGTCGGAATCATGATCCGCATTCGAAGATTTTCAGGGTGACAGACAGGAATTCACCGCGCCAACCGCCGGGACTACGATCTTTGCCTGGCCGGTCATACTGACGACCAGAACACGGACATCGGCGGCATCATTTGCGGGATTCTGCACACGCGAATCACAATATACAAACTGCCCTGCCTGAGTCACGAAACCGGTCAATTCATAGGTCAGGTTATTCCTTATGTTTGCGTTGCCGCGAAGCGTCGCATCATTCGCAAATCCCTGAAAAGCCCGGATAACGGTTTCGCCAATGTCCACAATAGCTGATTTATTCGGATCATCAAAAACGATCCAACCCTGTTCCCAACCGCCAGCGGTCGCGCAACTGCTGTTATTTGCGCTTTTACATACCGTCACGCTGTGATGGCGTTTCAGTGCTTCGCTGCGCGCGAGCATCACGGAGGTCAGAATGTTATTCATGTGCGCCGCCTGGCGATTATTCAGAATCAAATTCCGGAAAGCAGGCACCCCGTATCCCAACACAATGGCCGCCAATAGAAGGGTGACCATGAGTTCGACCAACGTGAACCCCGCCCAATGCCCTTTGTCATTCATGGACAGGTTTATAACAGATTCACCCGTATTGTCGCCACATTTCCGATAAGCGGATTCTGTCCGGCGATGAACGGTACCCTGTTTTTCGAAGCTGCTGTCAAGCATTATCCCGATTCGAAAACGTCGCTGTTCACAAATGGAATCGCCTGGATTGAATGCGCACGGGAGGTTCGGCGATGCCATTTTGCATTTCCCCCGGCTTGCGGTTACATTGCGCCTGGTACGAATTCCATGACTTCCAAACGGCATTTATGAAGCAGGCCACCGACTCGAAACAACTATTCCAGACCGCCAATCGTTTTATTCCAGGCGGAGTGAATTCGCCGGTCCGTGCTTTTAAAGGAGTCGGCGGGACTCCGATCTTTATCGATTCCGCCGAGGGCGCTTTTATCATCGACTCCTCGGGAAATCGTTACATCGATTATGTCGGATCCTGGGGGCCGATGATTCTCGGCCATGCGCATCCCGGGGTGCTTGAAACGGTTCATCGCACCGTGAACAAGGGTTTAAGCTTCGGAACCCCCACGGTAATCGAAACCATGATGGCCGAAAAACTGTGTTCTCTGGTCCCTTCGATGGACCTCGTGAGAATGGTGAATTCAGGCACCGAAGCCACGATGAGCGCGATCCGGCTGGCCCGCGGATTTACCGGACGCGATAAAATCGTCAAATTCGAAGGATGTTACCACGGCCATTCCGACTCTCTGCTGGTCAAAGCCGGCTCCGGAGCCCTGACCCTCGGAATTCCGAGTTCTCCGGGCGTTCCGAAGGCCTTGGCGGAACAGACGCTGACGCTGAAATTCAACGATAGCGATTCGGTGCGGCAGAGCTTTGCCGATTTCGGTCCGCAAATCGCGTGCGCGATCGTCGAACCGGTGGCCGGGAATATGAACTGTATCCCGCCGCGGCCCGGTTTTCTCGAAACCTTGCGTGATTGCTGCACCCGATCGGGCAGCGTTCTGATCTTCGACGAAGTCATGACCGGCTTCCGGGTCGCCAAGGGAGGCGCGCAGGAAGTTTACGGGATCACTCCGGACCTGACCACGCTCGGCAAGATCATCGGAGGCGGAATGCCGGTCGGCGCCTTCGGCGGGAAAAAAGAAATCATGGAGCAAATTGCGCCGCTCGGCCCGGTTTATCAGGCCGGAACCCTGTCGGGCAACCCGGTCGCAATGGCCGCCGGTTTGAAAACACTCGAACTGCTTTCCAATCCGGGCTTTTACGATGACTTAAATTGCATGACCAGAACGCTGGCTCGAGGATTGGAGGAGCGGGCTTCGGCGGCGGGGATCCCCTTGGTTGCGAACCAGGTTGGAGGAATGTTCGGGATTTTCTTCAGCGAGGCCGAATCGGTTTCGGATTTCGAGGG
>JAKEEL010000223.1 GCA_022616595.1 Methylococcaceae bacterium | reverse complement strand
TCGTCGCCTCGGCCGGCTGCGATTCGCAGACCACCCCGGAACTCGTGGAAAACGGTTATCCGACCCTGGCACGAGTCGAATATGTACTCCAGTGCATGGAAAAGAACGGCGGGCAGAATCTGGATGCGCTGTATCCCTGCGCCTGCAGCATCGACAAGATCGCGGCTCAATTATCCTACGAAGACTTCGCCGAAGCGCAGACTTTCACCTTCATGCGCGATGCCTCCGGTGAAGCCGCCGGCTTGTTTCGTGATCCGCCGCGCGCCAAGGAACTTCGCGAACAGCTTGAAGAGGCGGAAGGCTTCGCGCGAAAGAACTGTTTTGTCAAGCATGTCGCAGCCCCGAAATCCTGAAGGAGTGGTCTGGGTATCCGGGTGGCGTTCGATGCCGAGGTCACCGAGCCGATCGTCGCGGACCACGAAGAAGCGATCGGTATCCGCTCTAAACCAGTAACTTTTCGTCAGCACACAATTCCAGGAAGGCTTTCACCGCTCTGGACCGCATTTTTTCGATGGGAGCCAGAATATTCAACTGCCAGCGCAAACCGTGCGGCGGATCGATGCGCCGTCCGACCAGTTCCGAGTCGCCTTCTTTCAAGGCCCGCGCCGAAGCGAAGCCGATTCCGAGCCCGGCACGCACCGAAGCCTTGACACCCGCGACACCGGTCACCTGGATGTTGACCGGAACCTCGATCCCCTGCCTGGAAAGCGCGTTTTCGATGATGGCCCGCGCACCGGAGCCGCGCTCACGCCAGAGCACCTGATACTTGGCGAAGACTTCGAGCGGTACACCGCGATCGCAGGTCAAGGCCAGCTCGTGGTCTTCGCGAACCACGAGCACGATTTCGTCTTCGCACCAAGGCAGCAATCGATAGCTTGCGGGCAATTCGTCCGGGTCGATCGCCCCTTCTACGAAGCCGACGTCGAGTTCCGGCATGCATTGTACGATCTCCCTGGAATCGCCGGTTTTCATATGGACTTCGAGGCCCGGATACAGGGTCTGCATCCGGACCACGTACTGCGGCAAATAATAGCTGCCGATGGTCACGGTCGATCCGATGCGCAGAATGCCGCAGTTGATCCGCTGGAGACGATGCACGTATTCCTCGATTTGCAGCAAGTTCCGGCGCAACTGCTCGGCGTGCTCGAGCAGACCCTCGCCGACCGGGGTCAGCCGGATCCTGTGACCGTCCCGCACATACAGCGGCTCCCCGACCGCATCCTGAAGCAGCTTGAGTTGCCCGGAAACGGCGGGCTGGCCGATGTGCAGGAACTCGGCGGCCCGGCTGATGCTTTTGAGCTGACCGACCAGCGCAAAAGTCAAAATCTGGGAAGGATTCATGGCTCGAACTCCCGAGTCTGATTGTCTACCATTCGCCGATGCATTAATCTACACGGACTATGACACTCGATCTTCTATCACAAAAAATGATGAAAGCCAAATAAATCATGATTTGAGGTTTTGCACGCATCTGCGATAAAGTTCATATACGGCCCGGAAACCGGTCGAATTTCCGGGCGATGAAGCTTGGCCGGGTGGTTCATCGTGCCGGTTCGCAGGCGAACGCCGGAACCATTCCTGTTTTGGAGGACGCATTCGTGTCAGTCACAAAAATAGAGTTCAGTCAGATCGCTCAAAAGAAACGCAAGGGCCCGAAGGGCCATGCGGTCGAGCTGGCCGCGCTCGCCGAGATCCGCGAGCTGCTGGGCGGCGAGCCGCGCCGCAGGGACCTGTTGATCGAGCATCTGCATAAAATCCAGGATCGGTTCAAACATATTTCCGCACGGCACTTGGTTGCGCTCGCGCACGAAATGAAACTTTCCACGGCGGAAGTCTTTGAGGTCGCGAGTTTTTACCATCATTTCGATGTCGTCCGGGAAGGCGAAACACCGCCGCCGCCCCTGACGGTCCGGGTTTGCGAATCGGTATCCTGCGAACTTGCAGGCGCCATGCCGCTTCTGGAAAGCCTGAAAGCGAGTCTCGGCGACCGGGTACGGGTCAAGACCGCACCGTGCGTCGGCCGTTGTGAATTTGCACCGGTTGCGGTGGTCCATCAGAACCCGATCGACCACGCGTCCAAAGAATCGGTTTTCGCCGCGGTCGAATCGGGCGCCACAACCGCGGCCGTTCCGAGCTATCTGGACTATGAAAGCTATCTGGCCAGAGGTGGCTACAAAACGCTGATCCGCTGTCTGGAAGGCAGGCTCGATCCGGAAAAAGTGATCGAAACGATGGAACATTCGGGTCTGCGCGGTCTCGGCGGAGCCGGTTTCCCGGCCGGCCGGAAATGGCGCATCGTCAAGAGCTACGCCGGCCCGCGCCTGATGGCGGTCAATATCGACGAAGGTGAACCGGGCACCTTCAAGGACCGCTATTATCTGGAACGGGATCCCCACCGCTTTCTCGAAGGCATGCTGATCGCGGCTTGGGCGGTCGGAATTTCAGAAATCTATGTTTACCTGCGCGATGAATACGCGGCTTGCCGCCAGATTCTGAGCCGGGAAATCACTTACTTACAGAACCGCTTCCCGACTTCGCCGGCACGCCGGATTCCTCCGATCCATCTGCGGCGCGGGGCCGGCGCCTATATCTGCGGCGAGGAATCGGCCATGATCGAATCGATCGAGGGCAAGCGCGGAATGCCGCGCCTTCGCCCCCCGTTCGTCGCCGAGGTCGGCCTGTTCGGTCGGCCGACGCTCGAACACAACATGGAAACCGTGTTCTGGGTCCGGGATATCCTGGAAAAAGGCGCGCAATGGTTTTCCTCGCATGGCCGGAACGGCCGCAAGGGGCTGCGCTCCTTTTCGGTCAGCGGACGGGTCAAAAAACCCGGTGTTCATCTCGCGCCGGCCGGAATCACCATGCGCGAACTCATCGATGAATATTGCGGAGGCATGCTGCCCGGCCACGAATTTTACGGCTACTTCCCGGGTGGAGCCTCCGGGGGGATCCTGCCCGCCTCGCTGGGCGACATTCCGCTCGACTTCGATACCTTGAACCCCTACGGCTGTTTCATCGGTTCGGCCGCGGTCATGGTCTTGTCGAACCAGGACAGCGCCAAACAAGCCGCACTGAACGCGATGCGTTTCTTCGAGGATGAATCGTGCGGGCAATGCACACCGTGCCGGGTCGGCACCGCGAAAGCCGCTATGCTCATGCAGGAAGGGCGATGGGACAAGGAACGCTTGGATGACCTCGCCACGGTCATGTGCGATGCATCGATCTGCGGTCTGGGTCAGGCCGCTCCGAACCCGCTCCAGTCGGTTTTCAAATATTTTCCGGAAGAGCTGGAACAAGGATTTTAATATTCTGGAATTTTAAAGAGTCTTACATTATGGTCGCCAAACTCGACGAAATCAGACACAGCAGCACCGTCAGCTTCGAATTGAACGGGCGGTATATTTCCGCTTTTGAAGGAGAAACCATCCTCGAAGCAGCCAAACGGAACGGCGAAAAGATTCCGCATCTGTGTTACAAGGAAGGCTTGAGGCCCGATGGAAACTGCCGCGCCTGCGTGGTCGAAATCGCGGGTGAAAGGGTGCTTGCACCATCCTGCTGCAGGAGTCCACAGGAAGGGATGAAGGTCAACAGCCACAACGAGCGCGCACGCATATCGCAGAAAATGGTGTTGGAATTGTTGCTCTCGGATATGCCGGAACAAGGAAAGTCGCCCTATACCCGACATTCCGAACTGGACTTCTGGGCCGAACACCTCAGAGTCGCCAAGCCGCGATTCCCAAGCCGGCACCAGCCGGTCTCCGACCTCTCCCACCCGGCCATCGCGGTCAATCTGGATGCCTGCATCCAATGCACGCGCTGTATGCGGGCATGCCGCGAAGAACAGGTCAACGATGTGATCGGCCTGGCGTTCCGCGGAGCGCATGCCGAAATCATATTCGATATGGGCGATCCGATGGGCGCAAGCAGCTGCGTGGCCTGCGGAGAATGCGTCCAGGCCTGCCCGACCGGGGCTCTGATGCCCTCCGCCGGAGTCGGACTCGAAACGGTCGACAAGAAAGTCGATTCCACCTGCCCCTATTGCGGGGTAGGTTGTTTGTTGACCTATAACGTGAAGGATAACCGGATCCTGTACGTGGACGGCAACGACGGTCCGGCCAACCATGGAAGATTATGCGTCAAGGGCCGTTACGGATTCGATTACGTGACCAATCCGTTGCGCCTGACCCAGCCTTTGATCCGCAAACAAGGGGTCGCCAAGACCACCGAACTGTTGGATCCATCGGACATCGGCAAAGTATTTCGCGAAGCCTCCTGGGAGGAAGCGCTCGATTTTGCCGCGGGGGGGCTCAAAAAGCTGCTCGACGAACACGGCCCCGGAGCCCTCGCGGGTCTCGGCTCGGCAAAAGGCAGCAACGAAGAAGCCTACCTGTTCCAGAAACTGGTCCGCACCGGCTTCAGAAGCAACAACGTCGACCACTGCACGCGCTTGTGCCATGCCTCGTCGGTCGCGGCGCTGCTCGAATGCCTGGGTTCCGGCGCGGTCTCGAACCCGGTCGAGGATGTCGCGCTCGCGGAAGTCGTGATTCTGATTGGCTCCAATCCCACCGTGAACCACCCGGTCGGCGCGACCTTCCTGAAAAATGCGGTCAAACGCGGCACCCGGCTGATCGTGATGGACCCGCGCCGTTCCGAGATCGCGCGGCATGCGGCCTATTCCCTGCAGTTCCGGCCGGACACCGATGTCGCGCTGCTGAACGGCATGATGCACACGATCGTCGAGGAAGGACTCGTGAACCAGGACTATGTGCGAAATCACACCGAAGGTTTCGACCGGATGCCGAAACACCTGAAGGATTACAGCCCGGAAACCGTGGCTCCGATCTGCGGGATCGACGCGAACACGATCCGCGCGGTCGCAAGGGCCTATGCGACGTCGAAAGCTTCGATGATCCTCTGGGGCATGGGCATTTCCCAGCATATCCACGGCACCGACAATGCGCGTTGCCTGATCTCGCTCGCGTTGATGACCGGCCAGATCGGGCGGCCCGGCACCGGCCTGCATCCGCTGCGCGGACAGAACAACGTCCAAGGCGCCTCGGATGTCGGATTGATTCCGATGGTCTATCCGGATTACCTGCCGGTCAACAACGAGGCCGCGCGCGCGAAATTCGAGAAACTATGGGGCACCGAACTCGACCCGAAGCCGGGTCTGACCACGGTCGAAATGGTGCACGCGGCGCACAAGGGCAAGGTCAAGGGCATGTATATACAGGGCGAGAATCCCGCCATGTCCGATCCGAATCAGAACCATGCGCGAGAAGCGCTTGCGAGACTCGAACATCTGGTCGTGCAGGACATTTTCCTGACCGAAACGGCGGGTTTCGCCGATGTGATTTTGCCGGCATCGGCATTCTCGGAGAAGACCGGCACCTTCTCGAATACCGACCGCCGCGTCCAGATGGGCCGGCAGGTGGTCACGCCTCCGGGCCAAGCCAGGCAGGATCTGTGGATCATCCAGGAAATCGCGCGGCGCATCGGCCTGGACTGGGATTACGGCGGCCCGGACCAAGTGTTCGCGGAGATGCGCCAGGCCATGAAGAGCATCGCCGGCATGACCTGGGAAAGACTGGATGCGGAAAATTCGTTGACCTATCCGCTCGAGAAGGAAGGCGACCCGGGGACTCCCGTGATCTTCACCGAAGGTTTCCCGACCGCGACCGGCAAGGGACTGTTCGTACCCGCGACCTTCACCCGCGCGGACGAACTCCCCGATTCGAATTACCCGTTGGTGTTCATCACCGGCCGGCAACTGGAACACTGGCATACCGGCAGTATGACCCGTCACGCGAGCCGGCTCGATGCGATTGAACCGGACCCGGTGGTCGACATCCACCCGGTAGATCTCGAAGCGCTCGGCATCGAAGCGGGCGGGCTGATCACGGTCGAATCGAGGCGCGGCACGATCACGGCCTATGCGCGTTCTGATATCGGCGTTCAACGCGGCTGTCTATTCATGGCCTTCTGTTTTAACGAAGCCAGTGCGAACCTGCTAACCAACGAAGCCCTCGATCCTTACGGAAAGATTCCGGAATTCAAGTTCTGCGCGGTCCGTGCCCGACCGGGTTCAGTGCTTCAGCGGCGAATC
>JAKEEL010000035.1 GCA_022616595.1 Methylococcaceae bacterium | reverse complement strand
TGCGCAACAGCCTGATCACGAGCCAGATTCAGGTGAGTGACCGGGAAATCGAGCACTTCATGCTCACCCGGGGTAAACAGAGGACCGATAAAAATCTTCGCTACCGGCTCGGTCATATACTGATCGCAACGCCCGAAGCCGCCTCTCCGGCCCAGATACAAGCGGCCAAGAATCGCGCCGAGGCCGTGGCTGCGAAACTCAAGCAGGGGGCCGACTTCGGGGAACTCGCGGTGAGCAGCAGCGACGGCTCGCAGGGACTCAGCGGGGGCGATCTCGGCTGGCGAAGGCTCGCCGAAATCCCGACGATATTCGTCGATTATGTTCCGTCCATGCAAAAAGGGGAGTCGCAAGGTCCGATACAAAGCGCGAGCGGTTTCCACATCATCAAGCTCATGGACGTCGAGGGAGCCGGGAAACACGTAGTGGTGCAAACCAAGGTGCAACATATCTTATTGAAGACGAGCGACCTGTTCAGTGATGAGGATGCGAAGCGAAAACTCGATGCGCTCAAACGCCGGATCGAGGACGGCGACGATTTCGCGGCGCTCGCCAAGGCGCATTCGGACGACAAGGCATCGGCCCTGAAAGGAGGGGATCTGGGCTGGGTCAGTCCGGGAGCCTTGGTGCCGAGCTTTGAAGAAGCCATGACCGCCTTGCCGCCGGGGGAGCTCAGCGATCCGGTTCAGACTCAATTCGGCTGGCACTTGATCAAAGTGCTGGACCGAGGTGAACGCGACAACACCGAGGAATACAGGAAGGAACAGGCCCGGGATGAAATTCGCAAACAGAAGATCGAGGAGGAAACCGAGCTCTGGCTGCGCCGGCTTCGCAACGAGGCCTTTGTCGAAATCAGGCTGGAAACAGGATGAAGCCGAGCCCCGCATGACAGTCCGCGGGCCAACGTGAGACCGGTGTCGTCGGAATTTCTGCCGCGCATCGCGTACACGCCGGGCGAGCCGGCGGGGATCGGCCCGGATCTTTGCGTCCTTCTGGCCGAGAATCCGTTATCCTGTGAATTGATCGCGATCGGTGACCCCGACCTGATTTCCCGGCGCGCGCAACGCCTCGGTGTCAGGCTCGAGATCATCCCGTACGATCGCGAGTCGGAGCCGAAGCCCAACGGCAAAGGTCAAATCAAGGTCCTCCCTATCAAGCTCGCGAAGCGTGAAGCGCCGGGTCTTCTCGATCCCGCGAATGCCCGCTACGTACTGGAAACCATCGAGACCGCGGCCCGGTCCTGTCTGGATTCGACCTTCGATGCGATGATGACGGGCCCCGTGCACAAGGGCGTGATCAATGACGCCGGAATTCCCTTCAGCGGACACACGGAATATCTCGCCGGGATCGCCGGCGGACATCCGGTCATGATGCTCGCGACCCCGGGCCTTCGCGTGGCGCTGGCCACGACCCATATACCGGTTCATCGGATCAGCGCCGAGATCACGCCATCACGGCTCACGGCCGTCCTGTCGGTTTTGCATGAAGATTTGCGTACCCGCTTCGGGATCGCGGAACCCCGGATACTGGTCTGCGGTCTGAATCCTCACGCCGGCGAAAACGGCCATCTGGGCCGGGAGGAAATCGAAGTCATCACGCCAGCCCTGGACGGGCTGCGCGCGCAGGGCTTGCGGCTGATCGGACCGCTGCCGGCCGATACCCTGTTCACACCCGGAAATCTGGAGAACGCGGATGCGGTGCTCGCGATGTATCACGACCAGGGGCTCCCCGTACTCAAATATGCCGGATTCGGAAAATCCGTGAATATCACCCTCGGGTTGCCGCTGATCAGAACCTCGGTGGACCATGGCACGGCGCTTGAGCGGGCCGGCAGCGGGAACATTTCGACCGGAAGCGCGCGCTATGCACTCCAGATCGCCGCGGAAATGAGCCGCGCCCGGGCTTTTGGATGACAGTCGCGGTGCTTTCGTTTTGCAATCGACAAGGACGCCATCCCGTTGCCCGGCGATCGGCGAGACGATTCCGAATTGTCCTTGCGGGGCTGACGGGCCTTCTGGCTCTGCTCGGACCTGTGCGTGCGTTCGCGGCGGACGCTTCGAAGTTCCCGGAACTCGTCGCCAGGGTAAAGCAGAGCATCGTTGGCGTCGGAACCTTCGATCCAGTGGGTGTTCCGCCTTACAACCTGCTCGGAACCGGTTTTGCCGTCGGTGACGGGCTCAGTATCGTCACTTGCGCCCACGTCATTCCAAACCGAAGCAATATCCCCAAAAAAGGATTCCTGGCCATCTTCTCGGGTCAGGGATTCCAGACCGGAACCCGCCGGGCGGCGCTCGATCGCTTCGATGATCAGCACGATGTCGCCATTTTGAAGATTGGCGGAAACCCTCTGCCGACACTGGCACTCGGAGGACGCAGTCCGGTTCGGGAAGGCGAAGTGTTGGCTTTTACCGGTTTCCCGATCGGTCAGGTCCTCGGGTTCGTCCCGGTGACCCACCGCGGCATGGTTTCGGCCTTGACGCCGATCGTTCAACCCGCGATGCGGGGCGTACAGCTGAACCCGATGCTCATCCGGCAGCTTCGCGACCCCTTCACGGTGATCCAGCTCGACGGGACGGCCTATCCGGGCAATAGCGGCGGGCCCTTGTACGACATGGCAAGCGGTGTGGTGGTCGGAATGATCAACATGGTTTTCGTGAAGGAACGCAAGGAGTATGCGTTGAGCGCACCGAGCGGGATCAGTTTCGCGATCCCTTCGATTCATATCGAGAACCTGCTGGCCGCTCGTCCCTGAGCGGGTCAGACCAAGGCCCGCCGCCGGAGCCGTCAGGCGAACGGACTGTTTTCAGCTTTTTCGGCTGGCAAAGAGATCCGGTTCTTACAGGCGTCCAGTATACTTTCGAGCATGTCGCCGTAGGACATGTCTTGGAGTTTGGCCATTTTCGCGAGGTGCCCGTCCCAACACCAGCCGGGGTTTGGGTTGACCTCCAAGAGCCTCGGCGTACCGTTTTCATCGAGCCGCCAGTCGAAGCGTGCATAATCGCGGCAACCCAGCCGCTCGAACAATTTAAGGCAACTCGCGCCCAGGAATCGCTCGACGTCTTCCGAGAGGTTCGCGGGTACCGATTTGATTTTCCAATACGGTGAGTTCGGGTCCCATTTGGCTTCATAGCCGCATATTCTTGGCAATTCCTTCGGCAGGGCCGAATAATCTTCTTCGATGATCGGAAGGATCGTATACGACGTCGGCGGATTCCCGATGATCCCGAGGCTGATATCTTTGCCGGTTAAAAACGTTTCGACCAGGATCGGATCGTTGTATCCGCATTTTTCCCGGATACCGATGATCGCATTCTCAAGCGATTGCAGGTCGTAACAGACGTTTTTTTGAGTAATGCCGAAACTGGAATCACCGAAGTTGGGTTTTACGATCACCGGAAAGCTCAGCGGAAACTCGAAAAACTGAATGTCCTCCGGTTTGATGACAAAAGCCCTCGGTACCGGAATGTCCATTTCCTTCGCGATACCGCGTGTCAGCGACTTGTCGAAACAATACGATAGACATTGCGGCGTACCGCCCGAATACTGGAATCCGAATACCTCCAGCAGCGCCGCGACATGCAATTCCTTCGAGGCTTCGTTGTTATAACCTTCATCGCAAAGGTTCAACACGAATTTGCACTCGCTTTTCACCTTTTGCAAGTCTTTGATCAGGGTATCGTGCTGGTTGAGATAGATGAATTTATATTTCGAAAGCCCGGACAATGCACGTTTCAACTCGTTGATCGTATAATAATCGTCGTCATCGAAGCCCGAGTCCGGCTTGACCACGTCCGATTTGCTGGGATCTCCCATCAATACCAGCACCGGATCCTTCTCTTTCGTGCGCTTTTTAATCGGGGACCATTCCTTTTTAACGACCGCGGTCACGACGATCCGCTCCGCCATCATGCCCAAATCCTGATTGCGTTTCGATTCCGACAGTACCTTTGCGCAATTATAGAAATTTTCGAACCCGGCTTTAACGAGCAGGTCTTTCAGATCATCGGTCGAATAAAGCCGTTCCGCATAGAACTGATCCGCGATCACTCCTTTCTTTGTGTGCGTGATCACTTCTCTCGAAATCAAGCGGTCCCGGCTCTCGGAGAGCGAACGCTCGCGGCACACGAAATAATTCTTGTCGATCCACTCCCAGCTCCGGGCCTGAAAATGCTCGCGCATGTAATGGCCATCGGTGATATCCAGCAGCAATTTCCCGTTCGGTTTCAAGACCCTCTTCACCTCGTGAAGGATTTTGATATCGTCCTGATTGGATTCGAAATACCCGAAACTATTGCCGGCGATCAGTACGGCATCGAAGCTGTCGTTTCGAAACGGCAATTTTCTCGCGTCGCCTTCTTTGAAGGTCACGTTCAGCCGGTTTGTTTCGTTATTTTTTCTCGCCCTGTCGATCAGATAATGCGAGCGGTCGAAGCCTACGACATTCGTATATCCACGCTTGGCAATTTCAAACGCGTGGCGCCCCTGACCGCAGCACAGGTCCAGTATGCCGCCGTCCTTCGAGATTTCGAGCGTGGCCAGGAAAATATCGACCTCCTTGGACGTAATATCGCTGTCTTCAACGACATCGCCATCGGTGCGAAGATAATTCGCGTTGAAAAGATGGCGCCACCAGTCGGCTTTGACGTAGCTTTCGAGATTGTCAACCGGACCCAATACTTCGATGATTTTCTTGTCTCTGATTTTTGACATCAATATTCCTGTCTGTAAATTCTTTAGGGCTTGTAAGTCAGACTTGTACTCCTGGAAACCCGCGAACCACGGGCCCGGCCGATTCTTCCGGACCATGTCACGGCCGAATACACTGGACGAAACGCAAACGCCGGTCCGGGGTTCCGATACTCGGCGGGCGAAGCCGCCGTCCGTGCCGATTCAATTAAAGCTGAAATTTGCTGGCTCGTCACTCCCCTGCCGCTGGAAAATCTTGAGCGGCTGGCGAACAGGTGGATAAGTGGCCGGTTTTATTGGCCAAGCATGGTTTTCGTCGCGAATGAATTGTCGATAGGAAAGGGGGTCAATGGAAAAAATGAGGTCTTAGAGTACTCAAAATTCGACCGCTGTCAATGGTCTCGGGACGATTTGGTCGATCGGTGTCGTAAGCCATTGCCGCTGTGCGGTCTGTGCGATTTCGATTGCTTTCCAAGCTCGCATCATCCCGCAGATTCACCGGTGTCTTCTATAAAAAACGGGGCCTTTTTCGGAGAACAGGTACAATGGACGCCGTTCATCATGAAACCGCGCGTTAGTTAAAGAGCGATGACTCGTCCATCCCGACTCGACCAAATTACTTCGAGTCCCGTCGATTTGAATCGTCCCCTGCATAGAGCGACGATGATGTTCTATAGCCTGCCCCATCTGACCCACGTTCTGGTCTTGATGCCGATGGCTTTGTTCGTCCCGTCGTACTATTCCGACGATCTCGCGCTTCCGCTCGCGAGCGTGGGCTTCGCGATCGCGGTCTCACGGATATTGGATGTGATCATCGATCCATTGGTCGGAATTCTGAGCGATCGCTGGCTTACCCGCTGGGGGCGGCGCAAGCCCTGGTTGGTCGCGGGTACCCCCTTGCTGGTTTTGACCGCCTGGATGGTATTCGTACCGGGCGGCAAGGTTTCGGTCGGCTATTTGCTGGTCTGGGCCAGTTTGCTGCACGTAGCGTTCACGCTCGTCGATTTGCCCTACAAGGCGTGGGGAGCCGAGCTTTCCACCGATTATTCGGAGCGTTCCCGCGTAACCGCCTGGCGCGAGGGAGCCGGAGCCGCCGGCCAGGTGATGTTTCTCGCGGTGCTCATGGTCATGAGTTTTTATGGTTACAACGATGATCGAGATCAGCTTCTGGCGATCGCGCTGACGGTCGTTTTGACCGTGCCGCCTTGCGTGATCATCACGGTGCTCAAGGTTCCGGAGCGGATACCGGACCGAATCGAAGGCAGGAACGTCCGCGGGTGGTCCGGATTGAAGCTGGTTCTGCACAACCGGGCCTTTCTGCGGACTTTGGCCGCGATCCTGCTGTTCGGGTCGGCATTGCTCATCCAGGCGACGCTGCACAAGCTGGTGCTGACTCACGTCATCGGCAATCCGGACCTTTTCGCGCCGATGCTCCTGATGGAGGACCTCGGCGCGCTGTTGGCATTACCCTTCTGGATGTGGCTTTCCGACCGCTTGGGCAAGCACCGGGCCGTTACGCTGGCGGCGCTGTGGGTCGGGGTGTGCAGCCTCGCATTTCCGTTGGTCGGGCGCGGAGATTCGGTTTTGTACGTGACTCTGATCGTTCTGCGCGGCAGCAGCTTCACCTCGATCTTTTTTCTATCGAACTCGATCGCCGCGGACGTCGTGGACTACGACACGGTGGAATCCGGACAACAGCGCACCGGTCTGTATTTTTCGGTTTGGGGGATGGCGATTAAACTTTCCGTGGCGGTCGGGATCCTGCTCGCGACCGTACTCCCGGCGCAATTGGGCTTCGAGCCCTCCGCTCGGGATCACAGCGAAACGGTTCTGTTTTCGTTGATGGCGGTGTATGGGTGGCTGCCGTTTGCGATCATGATCCTGGCCTTCCCGCTGTTGTGGAATTTCCCGATCACACGCGAGCGCCAGCGCGAACTGCGCGCGCGAATCGAAGCGGAGCGGAGTAACTGAGCGGAAGCTCCCGAACCTACCAGAAGATCCAAGGCGTCCTGATCCAGGCCAGATTGTCCACGAAACAGCGCGCCGAATCATCCCACGAATACCTTAGCGCATAACGCCTGCATTTTTCTGGATCCAGGGACAGGCTATCGATCGCGGCCTTGCCGAGATCCTGATCGAGCACTCCGACCCGTTCATCCTTGATCACGTCAAGCGGTCCCGGCACCGGGTAGGCCGCCACGGGAATTCCGCAGGCCAGCGCTTCCAGCAATACCAATCCGAAGGTATCTGTGCGGCTCGGAAACACGAAGGCATCGGCCGCCGCAATATACCGAGCCAGTTCCGAGGCTTTCTTATAGCCCGTGAAACGGACCTGCGGATAGGCTTTCTGCAATGCTTCCCGCTGCGGACCGTCGCCGACCACGTATTTGCTGCCCGGCAATTTTAGACGCAGAAAATCCTCGAGGTTCTTTTCGACGGCCACGCGTCCGGTATACATGAATATCGGACGCTCGTCCTGCAGAAATGACTTCGCGCCGGGTCTGAAAAGCGTCGTATCGACCCCGCGCGGCCAGTGCTTCAGATTGCGAAAACCCTTTTCGCCGAGTTCCGTGTGCAGGGATTCGGTGGACACCATCACGGCGTGACTTTTGCGATGAAACCAGCGCAGATACCCTTCGCTCACGCTGGTCGGAAATCCGACGCGCATGTTCAGGTACTCCTGAAATCGGCTGTGAAACGCGCTGGTGTAGGGGAAGCCCTTGTGCCGGCAGTAGCGCCGCGCGGCATATCCGACCGGCCCTTCCGTGGCGATATGAATCGCATCCGGTTTGAAGGCTTTCAACAGGGGGCGCAGCTTTGGCCCGCAAAGAAAAGCCAGGCCGACATCCGGATAACCCGGGCAGGGATAGGTCGTGAACAAGCCAGGATGCAGCAGTCTGACGCTGTGTCCAAGCCGTTCCAAGGCCTCCAAGGTATTGCCCAGCGTGGTCACGATCCCGTTGACTTGCGGATGCCACGCATCGCTGATCAGCGCAATCTTCAAGTTAGCGCTCCTAATTTTCGCTTGTATGAATCATCGATTTCGATTCGGGCACGAAATTCCTGGATCCGTTTGGTCTAGAGGTAACTTCCGCTTTTCAGAATCACCAGTCCGACGGCCACCGTAATCGCACAGGCAGCGGTCGTCACG
>JAKEEL010000222.1 GCA_022616595.1 Methylococcaceae bacterium | reverse complement strand
TTGGTGCAGGACGCTTTGGCCTCGCGGCCGGATCTGCGCGCGGCTGAAATTGCGGTCGAGGTCGCGGGCGAAATTGCAGGACTCGCGGAAATAGAAATTTACACACTGACCGGGATGTTCGATGCGAATAGCATCGGCTCGCGGAACATGTTTGAATCCGGGCCCGGAACCGAATTGCCGATTCCGATATTCGACCGCAATCAGGCCGGCATCGCGCGGGCCAATACCCAGCTGCAGAGAGCCGCGATCCGCTATGTCGCGGTGCGTAATCAGATCGCATTGGAAGTCCGGCAGGCTTTTGCGCGCTATCAGCAGGCCAGGCAGGGAATCCATGTGTGGCGGGAGAAAATGATGAAGCCGCTGCTGAAAACGATCGATCAAGCCAACAAAGCTTATGGGGCCGGTGAAACCTCGTTATTGCCGGTTCTGGATGCGAACTGGAATTTATTCATCGCCCGGCGCCGCGAAGCCGAGTCCGTGGCCGGGCTCCGGCGCGCAATCGCGGAACTGGAGCGCAGCCTGGGCGGGCGCTTGGATTTGATTCCGGCAAAGAAAAGAGGAGAAATTTCCGAATGAGTAAACCAAAGCGGCGGTTTGGCCTCCCGATTCTGATACTGTTACTTTGTCGCGTGAGCCTGCTGGATGCGGCTCCGGGCACGCAATCCAATCCGCCGGCCGCGCTGGACCGACCCGGAGACGAATTGACCCTGAACCGGATCAAGCTGACCGCGAAAGCCCGTGAGCGACTCGGTATCAAGGTTGAACCCCTCGTCGAACAGCGCGTGGTTCGTTACCGGATGTATTCGGGCGAAATGATACTGCCCGCAGCTACCGGAATCGGAGCTAGTAACGCCGAAAGCGAGGGGCAATCGGTCATCGGGGTCGTCGCGCTGATGAATCCATCGGAACGGGTCCGCGTCGCGGAAGCCCAGATCGATGCCGATGGCCGGGTCGATGCGGCCCTGGTTCGACTGAACGCCGCGGGAATCGTGCTCAGGCGTGCCGAAAAACTGGTTGCGGACAAGGCCGGCAGCCAGAAGGCCGTGGATGCGGCGCGAGCCGATTATGCACTGGCCGCGGCCGATCTCGATACCATGAAGAACCGGCGAAAATTATTGGGTCCGCCGTTATTGGTGACCGGTACCCGGAATAAACTCTGGGTGCGCGTGCAGGTCTTCGTGAACGATCTCGACGGCCTCGATCTGACGGCGTCCGCGCGTCTCGGACGTTTGGGAGCGAGCCTCAATTCGGGGGATCGCGAAGCCAGGCCGATCCCGTCGGCTCCGAGATTCGCGGATTTCGATTCGTCGATCGTGGATCTGTTCTATGCCGTCGACAACCCGGATGGAAGGTTCAGACCGAACCAACGGGTCGGCGTGGAAATCCCGCTGCAGGAAAAGTCCAATGGCTTGCTCGTACCCGTCGCGGCGCTCTTGCATGATGTGCACGGGAATACCTGGGTGTATGCCCAGATCGACGAATCGACTTATGCGCGTAAACGCGTCGAAATCCGATCCGGCCAAGGCGGGATGGCGGTTCTGGCCGAAGGGCTTAGTTCCGCCGACCTGGTCGTGACCGACGGCGCCGCGGAGTTGTTCGGAAGCGAGTTCGGCGTGGGGAAATAACCGTGCTGCGCTGGATCATTTCCGCTTCACTGCGCTTGCGCGTCCTGGTGATCGCATCGGCCGTTCTGCTGGTGATCGTCGGGGCCGGGTTGGTCCCTCGGATTCCGATGGATGTATTTCCGGAATTCGCGCCGCCTTTGGTCGAGATCCAGACCGAGGCGCCCGGTTTGTCGACCGAAGAAGTGGAAAGCCTCGTGACCTTGCCATTGGAGTTCGCAGTGAACGGCACTTCATGGCTCAAAACCATGCGCTCCAAGTCGGTGCTCGGCTTGTCGTCGATCCAGTTGATTTTCGAACGCGGGACCGATTTGATGCGCGCGAGACAACTCGTGCAGGAACGGCTTTCGACCGCCTCCGTCCGTTTGCCATCGGTCGCCAGACCGCCGGTCATTCTACCGCCCTTGTCCTCGACCAGCCGCGCGTTGAAGATCGGAATCTGGTCGGAGAGGCTCGACCAGATGGCGCTGACCGACTTGGCGCTCTGGACCATACGGCCGCGTTTGATGGCGGTTCCGGGGGTTGCGAATGTCGCGATTTGGGGCCAGCGCGACCGGCAGCTTCAGGTGCTGGTGAATCCGGACAGACTCAGGGCTTTGAATGTTACCCTGGACCAGGTCATTCAAGCCGCGCGCGGAGCGGTCGTGATTTCCGGCGGCGGTTTCATCGATACGCCGAATCAACGGCTCGCGCTGCGTCATGAGGCAACCATCGAATCCCCCGAAGAACTGGCCCGAACGGTGGTTCGCTTTACGAAAGGCGTGCCGCTTCGCCTCGGTGATGTCGCGGATGTTGTCGTCGGGCATCCACCCGCGATCGGCGACGCGGTGATCAACGACGGCCCCGGTTTGTTATTGATCGTCGAGAAGCAGCCTTGGGGGAATACCCTGGAGGTCACGCGCAAGGTTGAAGCGGCGCTCGAAAAATTGAAACCCGGTCTTCAAGACATCGAGATCGACTCGACGATCTTTCGCCCGGCGACCTTCATCGAGCAATCGATCGACAATCTCAGCAAGGCGCTGCTCGCGGGCTGCGTCCTGGTGGTTGCGATCCTGGTTGTGTTTCTATATGACTGGCGCACCGCGCTGATCAGCCTGTCGGCGATTCCCTTGTCCTTGCTCGCCGCGGGTGTGGTGTTGTATTTATCCGGCGGCACGATGAACACCATGGTGCTCGCGGGCTTGGTGATCGCGGTCGGCGAGGTCGTCGACGATGCGATCATCGACGTCGAAAATATCATGCGCCGCTTGCGCTTGAACCGCTTGAAAGAAAAACCCGAGCCGGCGTTCAATGTGGTATTGTTGGCCTCGCTCGAGGTGCGCAGCGCGGTGGTTTTCGCGAGTCTGATCGTGGTCCTGGTGTTTCTGCCGGTTTTTTTCATGGGCGGCCTGGCCGGAACCTTTTTTCGACCGCTGGCTTTTTCGTACGTGCTCGCGATCTTGGCTTCACTGTGTGTTGCCTTGACCGTGACTCCGGCGATGTGCCTGTGGCTGCTTCCTGAAGCTCCGGAACGCAGTGACGACGCTCCCTTGGTGAAATGGTTGAAGAGCGCCTATCTGAAAATTCTGCCGGGATCCGTACGCAACGGGCGCAGGGCGGTGTTCGTGCTGTTGTCCGCGTTCTTTTTGACCGGTCTGGCGTTGACCCAATTGGGCGAGGAGTTTCTACCCAATTTCAAGGAGCGCGATTTCCTGATGCACTGGGTCGAAAAACCCGGTACCTCCCTGGACGCGATGCGCAGAATCACGATCAATGCGAGCAAGGAACTCCGGGCCGTCCCCGGAGTACGGAATTTCGGTTCGCACATCGGCCGCGCCGAAGTTGCCGACGAGGTGGTCGGTCCGAATTTCACCGAACTCTGGATCAGCCTGGATCCCGAGGTGGACTATGACTCGACTCTCGCGACGATCCAGGAAATCGTGGACGGCTATCCGGGTTTGTACCGTGATGTTCTGACCTATCTCAAAGAACGTATCAAGGAAGTCCTGACCGGTGCCAGTGCAACCATCGTGGTCCGGGTGTTCGGGCCGGAACTGGATGTTCTGCGGGGCAAGGCCCAGGAGATCGCGAAGTCGCTCGAGACGGTGGAAGGCGTGGTGGATCTGAAAGTCGAACCGCAAGTCCTGGTGCCTCAGATCCAGGTTCGCGTGGACACCGATGCCGCGGCACAATTCGGCCTGACCCCGGGACAGGTCCGCGACGCCATTAACACGCTGATCCGCGGCCGGACGGTCGGTGAACTGTACCAGGAACAAAAGATCATCGGTGTGGCGGTATGGGGCGAGCCCGGGATTCGATCCGATTTGAATGCGCTGAAGGAATTGCGGATCGAAACTGCATTCGGCAGTCCGGTATCGCTCGACACGCTGGCCGATATCGAGATCGTTCCGACGCCGAATACGATCAATCGCGAAGGCGGAGCCAGGCGGATCGATGTGACCTGCAATGTCAGAGGCAAGGATCTCGGATCGGTCGCGGCCGAAATCGAAAAGAAACTCAGAACCATCCAGTTCGACCAGGGCTACCACCCGGAGCTGTTAGGCGAATTTACCGAGCAACGTACCGCAAGCCGGCGTTTGCTGGCGTTGTCGTTGATCGCGTTGGCCGGGATTTTGGTATTGCTGCAAATTGAATTCGCATCGACCCGATTGATGCTGTTGGTGGCCCTGACTCTCCCGTTTGCATTGATCGGCGGGGTGATCGGCGCGTTTCTGGGCGGCGCAGTACTGTCATTGGGGTCCTTGGTGGGTTTTGTGACCGTGCTCGGGATCGCCGCGCGCAATGGTATCCTGATGATCAGCCATTTCAAGCACTTGGAAGCGAACGAGGGAGAACCTTTCGGTGCCGCGCTGGTCCTGCGCGGCGCGAAGGAAAGACTCGCGCCGATCTTGATGACGGCTTCGACCGCGGGATTGGCCCTCTTGCCGATCATTGCCGGCGGAAATCTTCCGGGGCATGAAATCGAATACCCGATGGCCGTGGTGATTGTCGGCGGTCTCGTAACCTCGACGATTCTGAATTTATATCTGGTGCCCGCGCTGTATCTGGCCTTTGCCAGGACCAAAACGCATTACTGAGAATCCCATCCCTCCGCAGCACGATCGGAAATCACGAATCCCGGAATCGTTTCCGTCAGTCCGGGCAACCCATTCCCTGTAAACACCCTCTCCGTTCAATCGATGGACGGCCTGTATAAGAAATTTATCTGAAACGGGCTTGACTTAGTGGACATTCGTTCTTATAGTGGTATTCAATGGTAAAAAGTGGAAATTAGTGGGCAAAAATGGCTTTTCGCGGTGTCGACATCATCAATCTTGACGGCAAGGGTCGATTTTCGATACCGACGAAATACCGGGCCGAACTCCAGGAGCATTGCGACGGCAAACTCGTGGTTACCGCGAATCGTGAAGGTTGTCTGATGCTGTATCCGCTCCCTTTATGGGAGGAGGTGGAAGTCAAACTCACGAATCTGCCGAGCATGAACAAATCGGCCATGAACTTGAAGCGCTTCACGCTCGGACATGCTTCCGAGTGCGACATGGACGGCCAGGGACGAATTTTATTGCCGGAAAGATTACGCAAATTCGCGGGGCTGGACAAACGGATTGTTCTGAGCAGCCAGGTCAATCGATTCGAAATATGGGCCGAAGAGGCCTGGGAAGAAAATGTGGATGCCTGGCTCAAGGACGATAATCGGGAAGAACTGAAGGAGGTAGCAAGGGATCTGGTCATCTAGGCCGAATGGTGCGCGATGAACATTCGCCGGTGATGCCTGAGGAAACGATTCAGGCGCTGGCGATTAAAGCAGAGGAAATTTATATCGATTGTACGTTCGGGCGAGGGGGCCATAGCCGGCTGATTTTGAAGCGTCTTGAAAACACAGGGCGATTGCTCGCGTTGGATCGGGACGATCAGGCGATTCATTCGAGATCGGCGGATGAATTGAGGAAAGACCCCAAATTTGAATTGGAGAAAGGTACTCTGATGGCTCTAGGATCGATGATCGGAGCGCGAGGCTGGTCCGCTAAGGTTGCCGGCGTGCTCATGGACCTGGGGGTTTCCTCGCCCCAGCTCGATGACGCGGATCGCGGTTTCAGTTTCCTCAAGGATGGTCCCTTGGACATGCGCATGGATACTAGCACTGGAATGACCGCGGAGCAATGGCTGGAAACGGTTTCGGAGGGGAGGCTCGCGGAAGTGTTGAAGACTTTCGGCGAAGAGCGGTTTTCGCACAGAATCGCGCGAGCGATTGTCGCGGCTCGTGCGGCGCGCCCGATCAAGACCACCCTGCAACTGGCCGGGTTGATCGAAACCGCGGTTCCCTCGCATGACCCGAACAAACATCCTGCGACGCGGACCTTCCAGGCGATCAGGATCTTTCTGAACCGCGAGCTTGAAGAACTGCAGGCCGGGCTCGACGAGGCAGTTAAGGTGTTAAAACCGGGCGGCCGTCTGGTCGTGATTTCATTTCATTCCCTGGAGGACCGGATCGTTAAGCGATTCATACGGCGGGAAGCCCGTGGCGGCGACTTTCCTGCGGGCCTGCCCGTGAATTCAACCGCGTATCGCCCGAGGTTGAGGCCGGTGGGCCGGGCGATTCGGCCTGCCCGGTCTGAGATCGCGGCGAATCCGCGCGCGCGAAGCGCGATATTGAGAGCGGCGGAGCGCCTGGCCTGAATGGTACCGGTGAGTTTGATTTTGTTGGTGATTGCTTCAGCCGTCAGCGTTGTGTATCAGAATTATGACTGCAGGGATCTGTTCATGGAGATTCAGCGATTGGAAATGGAACTGGAAAACAGTGAAATCGAGTCGGGTCAACTGCTGCTCGAAAAAACAACGCTGGCGGGCTATGGCAGGATCGAAACCACCGCGCGACGAAAAATCGGTTTGGTTCAGCCAGGGCGGGAATCGGTCGTATATCTCAAAACACCCTCGGTCAATGACGCCGGCAGCGATGATTAATCGACGCCCTTTGACCGTAGCCTATTGCGAGCGGCGCAGGATACTACTCCTCGGTCTGCTCGGTGCAATGGTCATGTTGGTCGGCCGTGCGATCGATCTGCAACTGGTGAAAACCGAGTTCCTGCAGAAAAAAGCCGAATTTCAGTACATCAGTGCGGTTCCCATGACGGCCTATCGCGGGAAAATCGTGGATCGTTACGGTGAGCCTCTTGCGATCAGCGCGCCGGTGCATTCCGTATGGGTGGATCCACAGTTGTTCGAGACGACCCCGCACCAGAGACAGAAATTGGCCGAATCGCTTGCGATTCCGGTCAAGCAGCTCGACCGGTTGACATCGGAGGAATCCAGACGAAAGAGGTTTGTCTATCTCAAACGGCGAATCAGTCCCGGATTGCAAAGGGAGGTGGCGGAAATGGATCTGCCCGGCGTGTTTTTCAAACGCGAGTACAAACGATACTACCCCGCGGGAGAGGTCACGTCTCAGTTGATCGGTTTTACGAATATCGATGACATTGGCCAGGAAGGAATCGAGCTTGCCTATCAGGAACAATTGCGGGGCAAAGCGGGCAGACGAACCGTCATCCGGGACGGTAAACGGAATGCCGTTTACGATGTCGAAAAGACACAGGATCCCGTTCCGGGCCGGGAGTTGGCGCTGACCATCGATCAAAGATTGCAATATATCGCCTACCGTGAACTGAAAGCCGCGTTCATCAAGCATCGTGCGCGTTCGGCCAGTCTCGTCTTGCTCGATGTCCGGAACGGCGACGTTTTGGCAATGGTGAATCAACCTTCGTTCAATCCCAATTCGGAAAAGCGCCTGGATCGTGAGAAATACCGCAACCGGGCGATTACCGATGTATTTGAACCGGGCTCGACGATGAAGCCCTTTGCGGTCGCCTGTGCCTTGGAAAACGGCACGCTGCGACCGGATTCGGTGATCGATACCAGCCCCGGAAGCTTCAGGGTCGGGCGGAATCTGGTTCGTGATATCCATGACTACGGGGTATTGGATGTTGCCCGCATATTGCAAAAATCGAGTAATGTCGGCGTCAGCAAATTGGCGCTCGCACTTTCTCCGGATTCATTCTGGGAGTGTTACAACCGACTGGGCTTCGGTCAGTATCCCGGTACCGGTTTTCCCGGTGAAGCCCCCGGAATCTTGCGCGGGGTTGAAAACCTGCGTCCTTTCGAACAGGCCACGCTGTCGTTCGGATATGGTTTGTCCGGTTCCGCGGTTCAGCTCGCCCGAGCCTACTCCGCGCTGGCCAATGAGGGTGAGATGCCTCAGGTGCGTTTGGTCAAGCAGGATCATCCGGCCGCAGAGCCGGTTCGTGTGATGTCCACGGAAACCGCAAGAACGGTCAGGGAGATGTTGGAACTCGTAGTGTCCCGTGAGGGTACCGCATTGCGGGCGAGCGTACCGGGGTACCGGATATCCGGGAAGACCGGAACAGTCAAAAAGGCTGGCGCCGGGGGCTATAGCAGTCATCGTTATCTCGCGGTATTCGCGGGCTTGGCGCCCGCGAGCTCGCCGCGCATCGTCATGGTTGTGATCGTGGACGAACCGGAAGCCGGGGATTACTATGGCGGATTGGTCGCAGCCCCGGTATTTTCCAGCGTGATGGACAGCGTATTGAGACTCCTCGGGATTCAACCGGATCAGGAGCAATCCATGCCGCTGGTTCGCTTTGATCAGGATGACACGATATGACAGAGCCGGCCTCGAAACCGAGAACAGCCAGTTTGCGCGATTTGATCGCAGCGGACGGCGATCTGAATCAAGTACCGGACGTCTCGGTTTCGGGGCTTGCGATCGATAGTCGTGCGGTGAATTCCGGCGATGCGTTTTTTGCGGTTTCCGGATTTCGCGAGCATGGTTTGCAATACTGCGACGAGGCCATCCGAAAGGGTGCGGGCGCAATCGTATACGATCCCCGCGGTGCCGATCCGCAAAAAATCGAACACTTGCGTGAGGCAGGGACCTGCCCGCTGGTTCCCGTACCCGCTTTGCGATTCGAACTCGGGCCGATTGCCGATCGTTTTTACGGACATCCTTCCGCACAATTGGATATGATCGGGATCACCGGCACCAACGGCAAGACCTCTTGCTGCCATTTCCTTGCCCAGGCCTTATCGAGATTCAAACCGAGCGGGGTGGTGGGGACCATCGGATGGGGTTATCCCGGGAATCTCAAGGAACTTAAGAATACCACCCCCGAACCGATCCAATTGCAAAGCATTTTGGCCCAATTTCGGGATCAGGGCGCGAAGCTGGTGGTCATGGAGGTGTCCTCGCATGCGCTGGTTCAGAAAAGGACTCGCGCGGTTCGCTTCTTGGGAGCGGCCTATACCAATATTACCCGGGATCACCTCGATTATCATAAAACCATGCAGGTTTATGTGAATGCCAAGCTGAAACTGCTCTTGTCCCCCGGGCTGGAATTTGTTGTTGTCAATATGGACGATCTACACGCCGACCAGATTCTCGCGGCTGTGCCCTCGAACGTCCGGATCATGGGTTTTTCCAGGAGCTTCAAATCCGACTCTCCTTTCGTACGATTGAAATTGTCCGCGTTGCGCCATGACGATCAAGGGGTCGAATTCCAGGTACATTTCGAAGGTCGGAGCGTACCTGTCTCGGCCCCTCTTTTTTGCGATTTCAATGTCGATAATTTGCTGACCGTGATCGGTGTAATGCTCGAATTGGGGATTTCTCTGCCCGAAGCCGTTGATGCCTTGCGGGGGATCAAACCGGTTCCCGGACGTCTGGAGCGTTTTTCGATAGAGGATGGGGGGCCCACCGTAATCGTGGATTACGCCCATACCCCGCACGCGCTGCAAAGCATCCTGGAAGGGCTGCGGATGCATTGTCGGGGATCGCTCTGGCTCGTATTCGGTTGCGGCGGAGATCGGGATCGCGGGAAGAGGCCCTTGATGGGCCGGATCGCCGAAATGAATGCCGATCACGTGGTGCTCACAGACGACAATCCGCGCCACGAGGACGGCTCCAGGATCATAAAAGAGATCCTGAACGGTTGCAGCAATCCGCAAATTCCGATTGAACGCGACCGCCGGCGGGCAATCGGCGCCGTAATACAAAAGGCCTCGGCCGAAGACATGATTGTGATCGCCGGGAAGGGACATGAAAATACCCAGGAAATCGACGGCGTCAAATATCCCTTCAGTGACCGCACCGTGGCCTTGGAGGCCCTTGCGCAACGGGCAATTCTGGTTGGAGGCAGCGTGTGATGAAGTTGTCTCTGAGCGAAACCGCCCGGATCGTCAAGGGTCGTCTGACTGGCGCAGATCTTAGCTTCTCGTCCGTGAGTATCGATACCCGCGGCATGCGGCAGGGTGATTTGTTTATCGCGATCAAGGGTAGGAAATTCGATGCGCACGATTTCCTGGAAACCGCCGCGCATCAGGGCGCCGTGGCCGCGATGATCGCGCGCGAAACCGGAGTCGACATTCCGACGGTGACGGTTGGAGATACCCGGATTGCGCTCGGGGACTTGGCCCGGGAGTGGCGGAGACGTTGCAACGTTCCTGTGATCGGAGTGACCGGCAGCAACGGCAAGACGACCGTCAAGGAAATGCTTGCCGCGATCCTGGCGGTCGAGGGTGAGGTGCTGTACACGCGCGGCAATCTCAACAACGATATCGGGGTTCCGCTGACTCTGCTGCGCTTGAATACACAACACCGCTATGCGGTGATTGAGATGGGTGCGAACCACGCCGGTGAGATCGCCTATACCGCGAGTCTTGCGCTGCCCGATGTCGCGATCGTTACGAATGCCGGCTCGGCCCACCTCGAGGGTTTCGGCGATCTGCAAGGCGTGGCTCGGGCCAAGGGTGAACTCGTGCAAGGACTGGCCGAATCGGGTGTCGCGATACTGAATGCCGATGACCGGTTTTTCGAATTCTGGCGGAAGTTGGCCGGAGGAAAGCGCGTGATTGCATTCGGCCTGGGTGCGAGTGCCGATGTGCGCGCAACGGACATCGAGATGCGGCGGACGCCGGATGGTTTTTCGAACCGCTTCAGCCTGCTTCACCGGGATGCCAAGACCCCGATCACCTTGCGGTTGGCCGGACGGCACAACGTATGCAACGCACTGGCCGCGGCGGGGGCGGCGCTGGCTCTCGGAATCGAAATCGACCGGATCAAACAGGGTCTCGAAGGCTTGGTTCCGGTGCATGGTCGCATGCAGCCGGTTGCAGGGTTGCATGGCAGTCTTTTGTTCGATGATACCTACAATGCGAATCCATCGTCGTTCACGGCGGCGATCGACGTGGTGGCGCAATTGACGGGGGAATTGTGGGTGATTCTCGGAGCATTCGCCGAACTCGGCGAGTCCAGCGCAGCACTGCACGAAGAGGTCGGCCGTTACGCGAAAATGCACGGGATCAGGCATCTGCTCGCGACCGGAACGGACGCGGCCAGGGCCGTGGAATGCTTCGGTGATGGGGGTATATTTTTCGATAATCAGCAGGACATGATCGAAGCGTCCAAAACGATGCTGAACAGCAATGTAATCGCATTGGTAAAGGGTTCCCGCAGCCAGAAAATGGAGCGGGTCATCGAGGAATTAGGAGTCAAAGGGCTCGATTAGCCATGCTGTTATACCTCGCCGATCTGTTGACCGGGTGGGAAAGCGGATTCCGGGTATTTCAGTATCTGACGTTCCGCTCGATTCTGAGTACACTGACCGCGCTGATCATCTCGTTCATGGTGGGACCTACCATGATACGGCGATTGAGCGCGAAAAACATCGGGCAGAAGGTGCGCGAATTGGGGCCGGAATCGCATTTCTCGAAAGCCGGCACGCCCACCATGGGCGGCACACTGATTCTGGTGGCCATCGGAATCAGCACCCTGCTCTGGGCCGATTGGCAGAACCGCTACGTCTGGGCCGTGTTGTTCGTGACTTTGTGCTTCGGTGTAATCGGCTTCATAGACGATTATCGTAAGATCACGGAAGGAAACAGCAAGGGCTTGTCGGCGCGTGCCAAACTGCTCTGGCAGTCCTTGGTCGCGGTGGTGACCGCGGTCTTTTTATTCAACACCTCGACCATCGCGGCCGAAACGCAGTTCATTGTTCCCTTCGTCAAGGCCGTCATGGTCGATATGGGTTGGGTCTATGTTGTGCTCGCCTATTTCGTGATCGTCGGAACCAGCAACGCCGTGAATCTGACCGACGGGCTGGACGGACTTGCGATCATGCCGACCGTATTGGTCGGCGGTGCCCTTGGAATCTTCGCTTATGCTTCCGGAAACGCGAATTTTGCGGCGTACCTCGGGATTCCCTCCTTACCCGGAGTCGGCGAACTGGTTGTGTTCTGTGGCGCATTGGTCGGAGCAGGCCTGGGATTCTTATGGTTCAACGCTTATCCGGCGCAGGTGTTCATGGGCGACGTCGGCGCGCTGGCCCTGGGAGGGGCCTTGGGGACTTTGGCGGTCCTGGTCAGACAGGAAATCGTGCTGATGATCATGGGCGGAGTATTCGTCATGGAAACCGTCTCGGTGATGTTGCAGGTCCTTTCCTTCAAATTGACCGGAAAGCGAATTTTCCGCATGGCGCCGATTCATCATCACTTCGAACTCAGAGGCTGGCCCGAGCCCCGGATAATCGTTCGTTTCTGGATCATCAGCGTGATCCTGGTGTTGGTCGGGCTCGCAACGCTGAAACTCAGATGATCCAGGCGAATTTCGACCAGATCAGCCAGAAAGCGACCCGCAGCGAGGCGATCGCAGCGCTCGGGATTGTTCCGGGAGAATCGCGCGTGCTGGTCGTGGGTCTGGGTCTGACCGGCTTGGCGGTCGCCCGTTTTTTGTCGCTCCTCGGGATCCAGGTCGCGGTGACCGACAATCGCGCGAATCCGCCATGCCTGGCCGAATTGCGAAGTTTGAGTTCGGATATTCCGGTTTTTCTCGGCCGATACGAGCGCGAGGCCTTCAGGGCGGCTACTCATTTGGTCGTGAGCCCCGGGGTTTCCCTGGATACCGAGGAAGTCTTTCAGGCCCTCGAATCCGGGTTGGGGCTGCTCAGTGACATCGATCTGTTCGCCACGGTCGTGAATGCGCCGGTGGTCGGGATCACCGGTTCGAACGGAAAAAGCACCGTGACCAGTCTTTTGGGGACGATGGCCGGGAAAGCGGATTGGAACGTCCGGGTTGGCGGAAATCTCGGTGTGCCGGCGCTGGACCTGTTGGGCGAGGACGAGGGAATCGACCTCTATGTGCTGGAGCTTTCCAGCTTTCAGTTGGAACGGACTTCGCTGTTGAAATGTGCCGCGGCGACCGTGTTGAATATCAGCCCGGACCATTTGGACCGGCATGGTGACATCGAAACCTATGCACGGGCCAAGCAAAGTATTTTCTCGAATTGCACCGTCAGGGTCCTGAACCAGGATGATCCCCTGGTGGCCTGCATGGCGAGCAAGGATCAGCCGGCTTTGCGCTTCGGTTTGAACGGAGACGCTTCACTGGATTTCGGTGTGTGCCGACATGCGCACGCGGAATGGTTGGTCCACAGAGGGAATCCGCTGATGGCAGCGGACTGCGTGAAAATCAAGGGCCGGCAGAACTTATCCAATGCCCTGGCCGCATTGGCGCTGGGTCAGGCGGTCGGATTGCCGATTGCGGCGATGATCGAGGGACTTCAAGATTTTCCAGGGCTTCCCCATCGCATGCAGTGGGTTGAAAAAATCGAGGACGTTACCTGGATCAACGACTCCAAGGCGACCAATGTCGGCGCCTGTATCGCGGCAATGCAAGGTCTGAGCGGAAAGATCGTGCTGATCGCCGGAGGCGAGGGCAAGGGAGCCGACTTCAGCGTGCTCAAGGATGTCGTCAAACAGCGGGCGCGGGCGGTGGTGTTGATCGGTAGGGATGCGGATCTTTTGCATGGCCTTTTGGCGTCCGAAGTAACCAGCCTCAAGGCACCGGATTTACGGCGAGCCGTCGAATTGTCGGCCGGATTGGCCCGGCCCGGGGATACCGTGCTGCTTTCGCCCGCGTGCGCGAGTCTCGACCAGTTTACGAGCTTCGAGGAACGCGGCCGAGTGTTTGAACAAGCAGTCAGGAACCTCATCGGTGCGCATTGAAACGTCCAAGACCGGTTTATGCATCGAGCTGGGGAACCGGCTCTGGACCCTCGAAATTCCGTTATTGCTCGCTTCGGGTGCCTTGCTGATGATCGGTTACGTCATGGTGGTTTCCGCTTCGATGCACCTCGGGGACATTGCGGGAGGTCATACATTCCGTTATCCACTTCGCCACTTGGTTCATATTCTGGCCGGGCTGCTTGGCGCCGCGCTGATGATGTTCGTTCCGCTCGCGCGACTGGAAAAAGCCGGGCAATGGCTGTTTCTGGTCGGACTGGCTCTGCTGGTTGCCGTACTGATTCCGGGACTCGGCGTGAAAGTGAACGGCAGTATCCGGTGGTTGTCTCTCGGCGGCACAAGAATCCAGGTTTCCGAAATCGTGAAATTGATTTCGGTGATCTATATGGCCGGATACATGACTCGTCACGTGCAGACCGTCCGGACCTCGGTGTATGGCATGGTCCGTCCCCTGATGCTGTTATCGTTCGCCGGGTTTCTACTGCTCCTGGAGCCGGATTTCGGCGCGGCCGCGGTAATTCTGATCACCGCGCTCGCGCTGATGTTTCTGGGTGGAGCCCGGCTTTGGCAATTCGCGGTGCTGGTTTGTTTGATCGGTGTGCTCGGAATGATTCTGATCGTTTGTTCGCCGGAGCGAATGGAACGGCTGACCACGTTCACGAATCCTTGGGCGGACCCGCTCGATTCCGGTTTTCAGCTCACCCAATCTCTGATCGCGTTCGGGCGCGGAGAATGGTTCGGAGTCGGTCTCGGTTCAGGACTCCAGAAATTGTATTACCTGCCGGAGGGCCATACCGATTTTCTGTTCGCGGTGATCGGTGAGGAATTGGGCTTGGCCGGTGTCTCGGTCGTAATCGCGTTGTTTGCTTTCCTGATCTGGAAAGCATTCTGGATCGCCAGAATCGCAGATCAGGTTGGATTTGAATTTGCGGCCTATCTTGCGTACGGCCTGGGCATCTGGTTCGGCGTCCAGTCCGCGATCAATATGGGCGTGAATATGGGCATGCTGCCGACCAAGGGATTGACGCTGCCGCTCATGAGTTACGGGGGTGGCAGCATGATCGTGATGTGCCTGGCGATCGGATTGTTGTTCCGGGTCTACCACGAGGCCCTCGAACAAAGCCGTTCCGGTGCGCGGGGCTTTTGGAATGGCTAAGCGCGTGATGATTCTTGCCGGAGGAACCGGCGGTCATGTCTATCCCGCGCTCGCGGTCGCCCGTTATCTGTCGGATACTGGAAATCAGGTGTTCTGGATGGGTACCCGAACCGGCTTGGAAGCCAGGGTTGCACCGGCCGGCGGAATTCCGATCGACTGGCTTTCGGTCAGCGGTTTCCGGGGTAAGCATGGGTTGAAACTCATCAAAGCGCCCTTCCTGCTGGTATGGGCTTGTTTCCAGGCCGGACGGATTCTGTACAAACGGAAACCCGATGTCGTTCTTGGAATGGGTGGTTTCGTTTCGGGTCCCGGTGGCTTCATGGCTTGGGTGATGCGTGTTCCGATGGTGATTCACGAGCAGAATGCGATCCCTGGAACGACCAATCGGTTCCTCGCGTCATTGGCGAACCGGGTTTTGGAGGCATTTCCGGGGACTTTCGATGACTCGGTTCGCGCGGTCTGGACCGGAAATCCGGTTCGCGCCGAGATCATGCGGATTCGGCAGGACGCCCGCGAATACTCGGGAAATACCCCGCATATTTTGGTTCTGGGAGGAAGTCAGGGAGCCCGAAGGCTCAATTTGGTTGTTCCCGGAGTGATCGGCGGATTGAGTCGGTCCGTCGAGGTCTTGCATCAAACCGGCTCGGCCATGCGGGAAGAGACCGAGTCCCTGTACCGTTCGCTCGCGATCGAAGCGCGCGTGAAAGCCTTCGTCGATGACATGCCCGAAGCCTATCAATGGGCGCATTTGGTGATCTGCCGGGCCGGTGCGATGACGGTCAGCGAACTCGCGATTGCAGGCCTGCCTTCGATCCTGGTGCCGTTTCCGTACGCAATCGATGATCATCAGACCCGCAATGCACGCCATCTGGTGGATGCCGGGGCCGCGCTCCGGGTGCCGGAAAGCGACCGTCTGGAAGAGGATCTGCGCCAGGCTTTGCATACGCTGCTGGAAGATCCGCCGCGGCTCCATTCAATGGCTCGCTCGGCCGCCCGGCTCGCGAAGCCCGAGGCCGCAAAGCTCGTCGCGGAAACTTGTATCGGTGAGGCCGCATGATCCGCTCATCGTTCCATGAATCGGGTCGCTTCGGTCCGGACCGCATGCATAGGATCCATTTTGTCGGGATCGGCGGTTCGGGCATGAGCGGGATCGCGGAGGTCCTGCTGAATCTTGGCTACAGGGTATCGGGTTCGGATCTCAAAGCAAGCGGTATCACGCAAAGGTTGAGCAGCCTCGGGGCCGCGATCCAGATCGGTCACAAGCCCGAGAATATCGAAAAAGTCGATGTAGTCGTCGTGTCCAGTGCGGTCGACGGCTCGAACATCGAGATTCGGATCGCGCGGCAGCAGCGGATCCCGGTGATCCCGCGCGCGGAAATGCTCGCCGAATTGATGCGTTTTCGCTTCGGCATCGCGATCGGCGGTACGCATGGCAAAACCACAACCACGAGCCTGACCGCAAGCATTTTGGCTGAAGCCGGTCTCGATCCAACTTTTGTGATTGGCGGCCGGCTGAACAGTGCCGGGACCAATGCCCAATTGGGCAGGGGTGATTATTTGGTCGCCGAAGCCGACGAGAGCGATGCCTCCTTTCTTTATCTGCAGCCGATTATCGCGGTCGTAACGAACATCGACTGCGACCATATGGAGACGTACCACGGAGACTTCTCATCGCTGAAGAAGGTTTTTGTCGAATTTTTGCACCACGTACCGTTTTATGGCCTCGCGGTCGTTTGTCTGGATGATCCCGGAGTCCGGGAAATACTTGGTCAGATATCAAAACCGGTTAAGACTTACGGGACGCGGGAGGATGCCGACGTCCGGGCCGAAGAGATCACCCAATCCGGTTTGCAATCCCGCTTTAAAGTGCGGCGCTGGGGAAATTTCGGCGATCTGGACATCACCCTGAATCTTCCGGGCCGCCACAATATCCTGAATGCGCTGGCCGCGATCTGTGTGGCGACGGAAATGCGGGTTCCGGATCAAGCGATCCAGACAAGTCTCAACGAATTCAAAGGCATCGGCAG
>JAKEEL010000221.1 GCA_022616595.1 Methylococcaceae bacterium | reverse complement strand
GTCGCAGTCAGAAATTCAGTCTGGAAACCGATCAGTCCGCGCGACGGCACACGATATTCGAGCCTGACCCGTCCTTTTCCATCGGGAACCATATTCTGAAGTTCGGCTCGCCGCTCGCCGAGCTTTTCCATGACCGCACCCTGATGGGCCTCCTCGATTTCCACGCTCACGGCTTCATAAGGCTCCGAGCGTTTGGCATCGATTTCCTTGACGATCACTTCGGGCCTCGATATTCCGAGTTCGTAGCCTTCCCTGCGCATATTTTCAATTAAAATAGACAGGTGCAATTCCCCGCGTCCGGAAACCCTGAAACGGTCCGGGTCCTCCGTGGCTTCGACGCGCAGCGCGACGTTATGCTGCAATTCCTGAAGCAATCGTTCACGAATCTTCCGGGACGTAATAAACTTCCCGTCGCGGCCCGCAAACGGGGATTTATTCACCTGGAACATCATGCTGATGGTGGGTTCGTCCACCGAAAGCGGCGGCAGTGCCTCGACCGCGGTCGGGGCGCACAAGGTATCCGATATCTGCAGGTTGTCGATCCCGGTGAACGCGATGATGTCCCCGGCCTCGGCCTTCTCGACTTCGATCCGCTCAAGACCGTGAAAGCCGAAGATCTGCAAAATTTTCCCGGGTCGCTGAGTTCCTTCCCGATCGATCAGTGTGACCGGGGAATTTTTCCTGATCGAACCGCGGCTCAGCCGTCCGATGCCGATCACGCCGACATACGGGTTGAAATCCAGACTGCTGACCTGCATTTGAAACGGACCATCGCGGTCGACTTCGGGCGCCGGCACCTTGTCGCGAACCGTTTCAAACAAGGGCCGCATATCCCCGTTTCTGATGTCCGGGTGGAAACCCGCGTAGCCGTCCAAAGCGGAAGCAAAGACTACCGGGAAATCCAGTTGTTCGTCGGTGGCTCCCAAGCGGTCGAACAGTTCAAAAGTCTGATCGACGACCCATTCGGGACGCGCGCCGTCGCGATCCACCTTGTTCACCACGACAATCGGATTCAAGCCCAGCGCAAAGGCTTTCTGGGTCACGAAGCGCGTCTGCGGCATCGGGCCGTCCACCGCATCGACCAGGAGCAGCACCGAGTCCACCATCGAGAGCACGCGCTCAACCTCGCCGCCGAAATCGGCATGGCCGGGCGTATCCACGATATTGATCGAATAGCCCTCCCACTGAATCGCCGTATTCTTGGCCAGAATGGTGATTCCGCGTTCTTTTTCCAGTTGGTTCGTATCCATGACCCTTTCAACAGGCTTGCCGTGTGCCGAAAATGTTCCGGATTGTTGCAGCAGCCGATCGACCAGAGTTGTTTTTCCGTGGTCAACGTGTGCAATAATGGCGATGTTTCTGACTTTTTGAACAGACAATTTATCCAAGACCGACTAGAGAATTAAACCAGTGACACGCCCGCCTACCGAGCCAGAGCAAAAATAACCAATCATTCTAGCAGAAATTGTGGTTATATTTGGATTATTTTGCGAGCGATTCCAAGAACACCGCTTATCGGCGACCGAACGATTGCTTCATTCCATAACCTCAGGTCCTCCGGGATGGCCGGAGTAACTACCCAAAATGTCCGAGCCTTTTTCTCCGGAATCGAATTCTATTGCGATCATTGGCTGCGGTTGGCTCGGGACTCCGTTGGCCGCCACCATGATCGCCCGAAGCTGTCGAGTCGTTGCGACTCGCTCAACACCGGAGCATGTCGCTGAATTGCAAGGCCGGGGCATCGAAGCAATTCGGTTGCTTCTCGGGCCTTCCCTGGAATGCAGCAATCCCAAGTCCCTGATCGGACTTTCGACTGCGGTAATTTTATTGCCTCCACGCACCGGAGCAGGATGCGGGGGATTTTTTCCTGAAAAAATTTCCAATCTGATCCGGGCCTTAGTGGACGCCGGAATCAACCACGTAATTTTTACCAGTTCGACATCGGTTTATCCCGCCGAGAATCGGGAGGTCGATGAAACAGAAATCAGGCCTCCGGATTCTGACGTGGGACGCATCCTGCTCGAAGCCGAGAAAATGATCCTGACAGACTCGAGAATACACGGAACGATCATCCGTTTCGCGGGGCTGTGCGGTCCGGGTCGGGAACCCGGCAGACTGCTCGCGGGACGGGACAATTTGCCGGGAGCCAACAATCCGGTCAACCTGATTCACCAACAGGATGCGATCGCGCTGTTGCTGACGGTGATCGAACACAGGCCATGGGGTCAGATATTCAACGGATGCGCGCCCTGCCATCCAACCAAATCGGATCTCTATCCGAGTGCGGCGAAATCGATGGGTTTGGTAGCGCCGGTCTTCAGTCACGCGGGCGCTCGTTTCAAGAAAGTCAGAGGCGATAAAATTTGCAAGGAACTCGGCTTTGTTTATCACTATCCAGACCCCTCCACCTGGTCCTGGTGACCCTCCGATATCAGTGGCAGGATGAACTCGACCTAAACCAAAACCGGGCCGCCCGCAAGCGATTGAAAACCGGTGACCCGAACCGCATCGCTGTTTTTTACGGAAAGGACCGGGATGACACCCCGTCTGGAAAGCCGGTCCGCATCGCGATCGGACAGCCAGGCCCCGCCGCAAGGCGTCATTCGGGTTTCTCCCTGAACGCGATAACTGTGCACGGGCAGACCGTCGAGTCGCGTGACACCGCCCGGACGTACATCGTCACGCCCCAAAGACTTGGCAATCAGGGCCGCGCAAACCAGAGCCGCGTTTCCCCACAGGTAGTGTTCGTGGACCGGAGCTTCCGGCATTTCTTCAAATTCGAAGCGGTCGATTTCGTCCGTATTCGCCCCGTAGGGGAGTCTCAGCAACAAGCCCGGTGTAACTAAACAAAGATGCGCGGCCATCTGGCTTTGTTGCAGCGATTCCCATTCTGGATCGGGCTCCGCCGGCAAACTTCGATAGGAGATTCCACTCATGAAAGTAGTCCCGGCATTCCGGGCCAGATTCGCAATCGAATGCAAAAGACCTTTGTCGCTCATGGCAAAATCGTAAAGCCCGACAATCAGATTCCACGCGTCAGTCCCTGCAGTTCCGCCCGCGTCCGTGACCAGAGTTTTGTACAATCCGGAATCCTCTGGCAAACCGGATCCGGGCAATTCGAGCGCCAATTGCGATTTAGCAAGGTCGACAATGTGAACCGAAAGGCCGTTGTCCAATTCGAGTTCCCTGATCAGGAAATCCAAACCTCTCCAGGTTGATTCCAGTGCCTGAAAATCCTCATGATGCAGGATTTCCCGCATTTGGACGGATACGGCTGCGTCGACGGAATCCACCAGTCGGTCTTGTTCCGGTCCTGGTTCGCCGACAATATGCGGACTCACGAATTTACGGATCAGTCCCGCGACCGCGGGATGGGGCTGCGCCGCTGTCCTATCCTGAATCACGGGCTTTCCCAACAGATCGGCGAACGAATCACCCCCTGTGACCGGTGGACGTTCCGCGGCAGAAAGGATCTGGACTTCTTCGCCCCGAATACTTCGGGCGGTCTCGGCGAACGTTTGTGGGTTTAGTAAACTTTTTCTAAGACTTCGAAGTTCGTCGAACAATTCCAAGCGATCGTAAAGTCTGTCCGGATGGAAACCCTCGAGTTCCGAAAATTCGATATGCAGCCTTCGGGCTGAATTGTCGCCAAGACTCAGATCCAGTGACGGACCGAGCTGCCGCATACGCTGTTCCAGATTATCACAATCGACTTGATGCGCGGGATGCTCGAGCGGTGTCGAAAACGTGGACTTGCGACCGGAAAAATCGCCCATCACAAGAAGCTTGTATCGCCGGGGAATCCTGCTCTGCCCCGACTGCCCCGGTTTTTTGAACGAAACATCGAACTGGATGGTATTGGGCATGATTTCCACTCTCGATCAATGTATACCAACCCTTTATAACCTCTCGAGACGGTCATTTCAAGGTTTCGCGAAAGCTTTTGACATGCACCGTGAAGGCACCGCAACAGGATTTGAGGGCCCAGAAAAAAACAACCGTATTGATTTATTTGGTGGGCCCTGCAGGACTTGAACCTACGACCAATGGATTATGAGTTTACCGTGTCCCGAACGCTGGAACATTTCCTCAACTGCCATCAGAACGCCTTTCAGTACTTCGGCGGCGGGGTGAAAAAGGTCGGGCAGTCGATAATCTGAAAACGGCAGTACTCCGGCG
>JAKEEL010000220.1 GCA_022616595.1 Methylococcaceae bacterium | reverse complement strand
CTCCTGAGCCATCCAAGCCGCGCGCAACAGCCAGCGGCATTGGCGGCAATAGATGATTTCAACGCTCTGGTTCATCGGAGACGTGCCTCGAATCGAAAAATGACGATGCCGATAGGATATACCCAAACCGGATTCGGTTCCTCCGCAATGGCCGGTGCGGCCGTCCCGCTTTTGCGGTACACTCTTTCACGGCTCGGTATCCAGCGGGATTTTGGACTCGCGATCTTGGGTTCATACGCTCTAGCGGAAACGGCGGGTCAAGATATGATCAATCAAAAAAGGAGGGGCAATGAGCCAACCTTCGATCTTTGTGTCCTATGCGTGGAAGGCCGAGGAAGAACTGGGGCTTGTGGACAAACTCGAAAAAGCTTTCCAGGAAAACGGGATTCATCTTAACCGCGACAAGCATCTGGAATACAAGGATTCGATTACGGAATTCATGGGACATCTGGCTCGGGCCGACTGCATCATCGTGGTATTGAGCAAGGCCTACCTGGAATCCGAAAACTGCATGTGGGAGCTTTTGACGATTCACCAAAACGGAGAGTTTCGAAAACGAGTTTTTCCGCTTGTATTGGAAGGGACGCGGATAAACAAGGCTGAGGATCGTGGCGCTTTTCTAGGATTTTGGGACCAGAAAATCGCCAATTTGAAAACCCAAATCTTAGGGTTGGATCCCACCTATACCACAAGTATCCACGAGTCCCTGGATATGTACGCGGAAATCCGACGGGGTATCGATAAACTGATGGCTCTTCTTGGCGATATGAACAGCCTCACGCAAGATTTTCATTTTGAAACCAATTTCGCTATTTTGCTTACAAAAATACGGGAACAATTCCCGATATTTGCGAAGCCCGAATCGGACCAGGCCGCTTCTGAAAAATTCCGGCAAAAAGTCCATTCGATTCTGAACGAAGAAATCGAGCGGCCGGTCTGCCGGCAGTTAAAGGATGCGCTGATTAGCGAATCCCGGCAAGCTGATGGAATTCGTGCGCTGGAAAACAGTTGTCAGCAAGAAAATAACGGGTTGGAACAGGCTGTCAAGTGGTTGTATTCCGCGACTAAAAAGACTCTGCGCGGCATGATCGATAGAAACGCCGGGGATCAGGAACAGGAGCGGTTCTTCGGCGCGGCGCAAAACATCCTCGGCTGGCTTATCCTGCTTTCGGTCAATGATCACTGGCTCGGGAAAAATCAGAAACTTTTTCAAAACAGCAATAAGAGCATCCGAATCGATCTACCGGCCCGGACCGATGCGGCGATCGAGATCGTACTGTCCCGATACAAACAGGTGCCTGCACGTTTTGAAGTCAATCAAACCGGTTCGGCTGTTTATGGACGCCATACGATGGATACTACATTGCCGGAATCAGGATGGGGTCGGGAAACCGCCTGGCAGGACATCAAACTGACAATATGGAACCGTTTGTTCAAAGAGACTCGTTCCAGGCCGTTGTCGGAGCAGGAAACCCAAAGACTGAGGACACTTTTGGAATTTCGCAGCGACGAAGGAAACAATTACTATTTTACGATCAGACCGTCCGATGAACAAAGCCCGCTGAGTAGACAAGAGATTGTGGAGAAATTCCGTGAAGAACTTCCGGCGTTGAAATTGATCGGCATAGGATTCGAAGGCGAGCAGCCGGTACTGCTCGCATCGGAGATCAACCTGGAGGTATTGATTATGGAATTTCTAAATATAAGAAGAGCCGGGTATGACTATTGAAAACAAACCGGATATCCCAGTCCACGAAGCGCGGCTCTTGCCCGCGATGGGTTCCTGGCCGGAGTCGTGGCATGTTTTCGACGACAAAAGCGCCAATGCGATCCGTGTCGCGCTGGCCGCGCAAAGGCCGCTTTTGGTGCGCGGCGAGCCGGGAACCGGAAAAAGCCAGCTCGCGCGGGCCGCGGCGCACGTGCTCGGGCGGCTGTTCGTGTCCGAGGTCGTGCATTCGCGCAGTGAGAGTCAGGATCTGCAATGGCATTTCGACGCGGTCGCGCGGCTCGGCGAGGCGCAGGCGCTCGGGGCCGTCGCGAAAACCCAGGAGGAAATCCAGGAGCAGTTGAAGCCGGGGTATTATCTGAGTCCTAGCGCGCTGTGGTGGGTGTTCGATTGGGCTTCGGCGAAGGGCCAATACGATATTTGCCGCCATAAACGCAACCGGCCGCAGCCGCCGGACGGCTGGACCCCGGAACGCGGGGCGGTGCTGTTGATCGATGAGATCGACAAGGCGGATGCGGATCTCCCGAACGGGCTTCTCGAAACGCTCGGCAACGGCGCGTTCAGCGTGCCCTATCTGGACCCGCCGGTTCGGATGCCCGAACAGATCCCCGCGCCTTTGGTTGTGATTACCACCAACGAGGAACGCGAACTGCCGGGCGCATTCGTGCGGCGCTGCGTGGTTCTGCAGATCGAGTTGCCGAAACGGGAAGCAGAGCTTATCGACTGGCTCGTGGAGCGGGGCACCTGCCATCAGGGGATCGCCTGCAGCGAAGCGGTGCGGCGCAGAGCCGCCACACAGCTCTGGAGCGACCGGCAGGAAGCGCTCCGACAGGGTCAGACGCCACCGGGGCAGGCCGAATATCTGGATCTTTTGCGTGCATTGCATGCGATGCGCGAGACCGAGACCGAGCGGCTGGAATTGCTGGATTTGATCGGCGAATTCATATTGCGGAAAATGCCCGCGAATCCCTGATGTCCAAAGTTCCGGTCCGGCAAGTCGTCAAACCGGGCAGGGCGGCCGTGGGGCGTGCCGACCTGCTTCGGTGTATCGAGGGGATCGGCCCGGAGCGGCTCAATGAGGTCGCGCCGCTGACCGGATATCAGCGGTCCGGAAACGTTGTAGTCGATCTTCCCACAGCAACATTGGATATCGCCTTACCGCAGGCGAAACCACCAAAATCGGCCCCAATCCCGCCTACGGGAATGCCACGGGCTTATTTTTACCGCGTTATCGAGCACAACCGCCGCGCCGTTCACGAATCGGGCGGCGAAATCCCAGACTGGTTCAAGGGGGCAAAACCTTTGAAACCTCCGGAAACAAAGGACGTTTCGATTCCCACCGCGCCGCCGCTCGCGGCCTGGACCCGGCTGTGGCCGCTGCTGCATTCGGTGCTCGGACTGCGCTGGCCCACCCGCCGCATTGATGTCGGTCGCGTCGTGCAGGATGCCGCGCGCGGCCGGGTATTGAGGAGGCTCCCGTTCCGGCGCAAGGAAGGCTGGTCGCCGGTCTCTCAGGTGCTGGTCGATTTCGACCGCCGCCTGATGCCGTTCTGGGAGGATTTCAACTGTTTGTGCCGGGCGCTCGGCAAATTGCGCGGACGCAGCGGCCTGGAGATCCTGGCCTTCGGGGACGGCCCGGACGGTTCCTGCCGGTCATGGCGCGATCCGCACAGCGAGGCGAAGCCCTACACGCCGCCCGAACCCGGTACGCCGGTACTGATACTCAGCGATCTCGGCTGCCTGCAAGATGCCGACGGCATCTCCAATGCCTGGATGAGGCTCGGGCGGCGTCTGCGGAAATTGGGCGGCGTGCCGGTGGTGCTAAACCCGTGTCCGAAAGCCCGATGGCGCGCGGAGCTGTTGGGTTATTTTGCGATGGCCGGCTGGGACCGCGGCCGGCGGATTCCGCGCAAGGTGCAAAGACGCCGGACCAATTCAGCCGAAACCGAAGCCGATTCTCTGGATCGCGGAACTCAACTCCTGCTTACGCTCCTTTCCTGTGCAATCCGCGTCGAGCCAATGCTGTTGAGGGCCGTGCGCTGCCTGCTCCGCCCGGACAGCGCGGACGCGGGCAGCGAGGCAGGATTCTGGAACCACGTGGATATCCAGCCGAATCCGACCGCCTGCAGCTATGCGAACCGGGATGCGATCACAAGCTATCGCAAGGCCTTTCAGCAGCAACCGCGGGAATTGCAGGAACAGGTGATCCGTACCGTCGCGGCCTACCATGCCTTTCTGCCGCAAGAGATCCAAAACGAGGAGCAACGGATCGCCTGGAACCTGCTCGGCATATTGATCGCGGAACAGGAAGATCTGATGCGAAGCTTCCTGAAAAGCTTTTTCGAAAACCCGGATAATGCCGGTTATCGAAGTTGGGTATTGCGCATGGCCGAACGTCAGCACCCTGGGGTCTGGGAAAACTCCGAGGCGCTGACCGCGATCTGGGTCAAGGCCAATGTGACGGAGTTGAAATCAGGGCAACCGCTGGATGTTCCAGAAGGACTGGATCTTTCGAGCGCGTCCTGGGTCTTGGGCAATATGCAAGAGTCACGGAAATACTCGGTCGATCAGGTCGGTCAGGCGCTGATGGTACATCGCGTAACCGTTTCCGGCAGTCCGGTGGGAGTCCTGGAATCCTCGACCGGGATGCTTCAGGTCGTGATCGAATCGCAGGAATCGGGCCGGCAAGGCTACGGATTCGATGCTTCGAAACGCGACGCGCGAATTCCGCTGCCCGAATCGGGAAGGGTGAGCCTCGCCACGGAACGCGACGAGATCCGTCTGGACACGCTGCTCAAACCGGACTGGGCCGAGGCGATCGGCCGCGACCGGTTCGGGCTGTTCACGGTGCTTTTGGAAAGATCCGGCGGCCGTCGTTTGTACTGGATGAATCCGGGATATTATCCCGTCGCCGGCCGTGAGTATTGGCTTAAAAACGGATGCTTTGTTGACGAAACAGAATACCGGTCCTGGCTCGAACAAGACTTCCGGAAGCCTGAATGGGCCGATGACTTCGGGGTCGATGAAAATGGGATTTATGCGGTTTTCCGGTTCAGGAACGTCGCACAGACTCTGCGCTGGATTCCGCCCGGATCGTTCCGGATGGGATCGCCGGAAAACGAGCCGGAGCGTTCCGATGACGAGACACCGCACGAGGTGGTGTTGACGCGCGGATTCTGGCTCGCGGACACGACGTGCACCCAGGCTTTGTGGGAAGCGGTCATGGGGGATAATCCGAGTTATTTTAAGGGACGGGATCGGCCGGTTGAAACTGTGAGGTGGGAGGATACACAGGCATTTCTTGAGAAAATCAATAGCGGAGTTCCCGGACTGGCGCTGCGTTTGCCGACAGAAGCGGAGTGGGAATATGCCTGCCGGGCCGGTACTGCCACGCCGTTTTGGTTCGGGGGCCAGATCGCGCCGGAACAGGTGAATTACAATGGCAATTATCCCTATGCCGGTGGCGCCAAAGGACGCTATCGTCAAGAAACCGTGGCGGTCAAATCGCTGCCCTGCAATCCTTGGGGATTGTACGAGATGCACGGGAATGTCTGGGAGTGGTGTCAGGATTGGTATGGCGGGTACGACGTTGAAGGAATTGTCGACCCGGCAGGTCCGTCCGGGGGTG
>JAKEEL010000219.1 GCA_022616595.1 Methylococcaceae bacterium | reverse complement strand
GCTCGATAATGCGCCCGATTGCAGCATGACTTTCGGCGATTTTTAATATCCGCTCGATTTTTCGCTGGGTCTCGGGAGTTGGCGGAGGTCCCTTTCGTTCGGGAAGGCGCTCAGTTCCCTGCGGGGTTTCATGCTCCGGAGGGACGCCGATGATCCGAGAACCGCCATCCAGGAAAGGCATGACCTGCCAGATGGCGAGCGCGATCACCACCAGCAAGCCGGCGGCGGCAATCACATAGCTTGATTTTTTCTTCCTTCCAGTCCTGTTTCCGAAACCTGTATTAAGAAAATGAACGATATCCGGCATGCGATCCTCGCGTTTGAATTCGAGGGTCGATTTGATCGCCTGCCACTGCTGCTTCGGCAAGCCTTTGATCGGTGCCGGATTCATCCCGGCTTTTGCGGCCTTTAGCGCGGGCATTTTATTGAAGGGATGTCGCCCGGTCAGAATCTCGTAGGCCACGCAACCGAAGGCGTATACATCATCGCGTATGTCGGGGGGTTCCCAGCGCAACATTTCGCAGGTTGCATACGCGGGAGTCAATGCCTCCGGTGAAAACTGGTCGAAGACCGTCATATTCGCTTCTGAAGATGAGCGATGGGCCTTGGCGATTCCGAAGTCCAGAATCTTGACATTGCCATCATCACAGATGAATACGTTGCCGGGCTTGATATCGTAATGGATGACTTTTTTTTCGTGGGCATAGGCAATGCCGCGGCCGATTTTCCCGATCATCGACCATCGTTCCTCGAGAGGAATCGTATCCAGCCCGCCGCGCTCGATCAGAATATTCAGCGGCTTGCCCTGGAGGAATTCCATCACCATGAATACGTATTTCCCGTCCCGGTCGAAATCATGAACATTCACGATGTTCGGATGAGCCAATTCCTGTGATTTCCGGGCTTCTCGCTGCAGAGCTTTGATCAGCGACTCGTTGCGTTGAAATTTCGGATGCAGGACCTTGATGGCGACAAAGGGTTTGCGGTCCTCCATTTCTTCCTTGAGCCGGTCACGCGCTTTGAAAATCGTACCCATGCCGCCTTGTCCCAGTATTTTTTCGAGGACGAAGCGGTTCTTCAGAGTCATTCCGACCCGCAATCCGGAATCAACCGCGCCGGCTTTCAGAACCGTGGGCGGGTCATCGCCGGCTGCGGTGATGGTTTTTTCGCTGATTTTGTTTGACACCTGATTGACCAACGATGTAGAAAGATCAATTCTACTCGGATTTTCTCAACCTATCGAGTCTCTTCCAATTGCAGGCGGCATTGGGCCGCGAGGTATTTTTGCGACAGTCGGTCGCACGATTTCTTGACGTTGCCCTGCGCGATTCGGAACCTGTTCAGCCGGGTTTAGGCTAAAGTTATGTTAACCAGATTGCAGCATGCGGGACGTGGAATGACCTCCAAATAAGCCTCGCCGATCCGGACGCTACGTTATAAAATCGGCACTTCGAGCTGGATTGGGTTGCGCTTGCCGCGGCCCGTTCAATCGAGAACTTTTTTGATCGGTGCGATTCAAAGGGACGATCGCTCGATCAAGCAAACTTTCCAAGTCGGTGAATAAATCCTTGCTTAAGTTCAGAAACAACCACAGCGTTACAAACAAATCCAACAAAAAGCCGGCGAGCTATCTCGGCATCAAGATTTTTCTGATTATCGGTGCGCTGACCGCCTTGCTTCTCTGGTATGAGTTCCGAATCTCGGCACTACAATCCTGGTTCCTGACGCACTACGCCGAAAAATTATCCTACGAATTGAACGAAGGGCCCAGTGAAGCGATCGTTTTTCCGTCTTCGGGTCCCTTCAATGTCAGCCGTGGGTACACGCGAATTCCCGACTTCCAGAATCGCCTGCTCACCGAAGGTTTTGAAGTCGCCCAGCAAACCCGCTTTTCCGACCGGCTGCTGGAATTGACCAGCTTTGGCGTCACCCCGCCCTATCGCGAGGAATCGATCGTCGGTCTCCAAATCAGTGAGCACTCGGGTGCCACGATTTACGATACCAAGCAGGGTCGCCAGATTTTTCAAAGTTACCGGGATATACCGCCGCTGATCGTCGACTCCCTGTCCTTTATCGAAGACCGCGAACTGATCAATCCCGAGGCGCTCCAAAGCAATCCGGTTGTGAATTGGCCCAGGTTCTATAAAGCGGCTTTGCTCTACGGGATGGGAAAGCTCGGCTTTCCGGTCAGGGTGGAAGGGGGAAGCACGCTTGCGACACAGCTCGAAAAGTTTCGTTACTCCGCGGGCGGCCGGACCGGTTCGGTGACTGACAAACTGAAGCAGATCACCGCCGCGAGCCTCCGGGTCTATATCGAGGGCGCGGATACCCGCGAAGCCCGTCAGGAAATCATACTCGATTATGTGAATACGGTCCCGCTCGCGGGCGCCCCGGGTTATGGCGAAGTCTATGGGCTTGCGAAAGGACTCGAGGTCTGGTTTGGCCTGAATCTCAGCGATGTCTCCGGAATCCTGATGTCGCGGAACACCGATCAAGCGACTGCCGAAGTCTATAAAAAGGTGCTTCTGCTGCTCGCCGCGGTCAGGGCTCCGAGTTTTTATCTGGTTCAGGATTTCAATGCGCTGGAACAGCGCGTGAACAGCTATGTCCGCTTGATGGCCCAACACGGCGTGTTGTCCTGGCCATTCGCGAGGCTTGTGCTGGATACGCGCGTCAAGCTGAAACCCGCCAAGTATGCACCGTCGCTGCCGGAATACACGAGCCGCAAGGCGATCAATACAGTCCGTTCGAATCTTGCCGGCACGCTCGGGGTACCGGAATATTATGATCTGGACCGGCTCAACATGCAGGTGGAAAGTACCCTGGATTCTGAATTACAAGCAAAAGTCGGTAAATTTCTGTATCAAATGAAGGACCCGGACTTTGTTCGGAGCAATGGCTTCATCGGGCCCCGGATGCTGGAATCCGGTGACCCGGCGGCAGTGATCTACAGTTTTGTGTTGTATGAATCGACCCCGTATGGCAATGAACTCAGGGTCCATGCGGACAGCCACGAGCAACCCTTCGATATCAACAGCGATATGAAGCTGGACCTCGGCAGTACCGCGAAGCTGCGTACCCTGGTCCATTACCTCGATGTGGTCTATTCCCTGTTCCAGGAATATGCCGGATTGCCGGTCAAGGAACTGAAAGAACTGAATGACCAAAAACTCGATCCGATCACGCTGTGGACCCTCGAGGAACTGATCCGTGCGCCGAAGCAGTCGGTCGATCAATTCCTGGACGCCGCACTCGAGCGAACCTATTCCGCGAATCCTGGCGAACAATTTTTTACCGGGGGAGGGCTGCACAGCTTCGGAAACTTTAACAAAGATGACAATGGACGCCGATTGACCGTCCGGGAAGCCACGATTCATTCGACCAATTTGGTTTACATACGAATGATGAGGGACTTGGTCCGCTATCATTCGGCTCGCCTGCCGTATGACGCGAAAGCACTGTTGGAAAATACCAAACATCCCCTGAGACGGGAATTTCTGGTCGAGAGCGCGCATTACGAAATAAAACTTTTTCTGGATAAGTACCACCGGAGGTACCGCGGCCTGCCCGAACGCGAGATCGTTGCTCGTTTTCTGGGGAAAAGGGTTGAATCCGCAGACCATCTGGCCATGGTATTTTTCGCCTGGCATCAGGACGGAGACGGCTACGACTTTTCCAAGTGGTTGAATTCATTTTCCGTGCGTCTCGACACAAAGCAGATCGCGGATTTGGTCGATAAATACAAACGTCCGGAATACACGCTCGCGGACTACGCTTATTTGCTCAGGAAACATCCGATGGAGGTATGGGCCGCGGGGAAAATCGCGAGCCAGCCCGAACTGTCCCGCGCGGAATTGGTCGACGCCGGAATTCCGATTGCCGAACAATCGTATGGCTGGCTGTTTCGCGGTAAACGCAACAGCGGCGCACAGAAACGACATCTTCGAATCAAGATCGAACGGGATGCTTTCGCGCGCATGACGATATACTGGAAACGCCTGGGTTATCCTTTCGAGCAACTCGTGCCATCCTACGCGACCGCGATCGGCAGTTCCAGCGATCGGCCCGCGGCTCTCGCCGAATTGATGAGTATATTGGTGAACGACGGGGTCAGGCAGCCCGAAGTGATCATCAAGCGTATGGTGATCGGAAAGAGTACTCCCTACCATACCGATTTTCGCAGGATCGAGTTGCCGGGTGAACGGGTTTTGGCGCCGATCGTCGCGAAAAAGGCGCGGGACTTGTTGGCATTGGTGGTCGAACGGGGAACCGCGCGGCGGGTCAGCGGCGTGTATAAATACTCGGACGGGGCTCCCATCCCGGTCGGCGGGAAGACTGGATCCGGAGACAATCGCATAAAAAAATTCGGGCGCGGCGGGTATTTGATTTCGTCCACCGCGGTCAACCGGACGGCCACTTTCGTGTTTTATCTGGGCGACCGCTTTTTTGGCGCGCTGACTGCGTTTGTAGCCGGGAAAAAGGCCGGGAATTATACTTTCACGAGTGCCTTACCGGTCACCATGTTGAACCGCTTGGCTCCGCTGATCAATCCGAGCCTGAAAAGGCCGGCCGAGGCAAGCGTTCCGCAACTCGCAAGACTTTGAATTGGCTTTTGTCGGGCTGTATTAGTTTTAGATTAAATCCCTGAGCAAAGACTCACGAATGTTCTCGGGCGTCTCCACAACCTGCAAATAAGCCGGATGGTCGATACCGGCCCGCATTCCAGCCCCCTGCTTGAGCGACCCGATCATGTCCGGGCTCAGTTCGAAGCGCAGGAAATGGACCGTCGAGGTCGTCTCTTCCGTGGTGCGTTCGAGGTCCTCGTCGGCAATCGCGGTGACCGGTTCATGGCCGTGCACCTGGAGCCATACGCGGTCTTCTATTCCAAGCATCCGTTTCAATTGCTGCCGCCGTTCGATCGGATCGTCGAATTCGATCATGAAGGTTGCTTTCAGGTTGGCGCCGTCCGGTATCAAGGGGTTATAGGCCTTGAGTTCCGCCTCGATACCTGGTTTCTCGAAGATGCGTTCGATTCTGAGCATTTCCTGGATTTGATAATGGATCGTGAGGCGGTCTTCGAAGTACAGGGTGGCATTCGGTCCGATCGCGAGTTGCCGGTTCTTTTTATGCGCCATGGCCAGGCTGCGGAAATCTTGGCGCATTTCGGCATATTGTTCGAGCGAATACAGGTCTTCACGGGTCAACTTCCGCATGTCAAATCCCGTAGGCATAACGCAGCAGCGTGAAGGGGCTTCTCCCGGGCGGGCGGTCCTCGCCCAAGCAGACTTCGATATGGCGTATCGCCAAGGGACAATCGCTAACGAAGTGATCGGGTTGACTCTGTTGTATTTTGCTGGCCACGGGCCGGCAAATCTTCCTCGCGATCTCGTGGGTTTCGCTTTTCAATCCATAGCTTCCATCGTGTCCGGAACAGCGATCGATTACTTCAATGGAGGTTCCCGGCACGAGCGCCAGCACATCCCGGGTCTTAAGCCCGATATTCTGAACTCGCTGATGGCAGGGGACGTGGTAGGCGACCCTGCCCAGCGGGTTTTTGAAACAGGTGTCCAGATTCCCTTCCTTGTGCCGCAGCATCAGGTATTCAAAGGGATCGAATATGCGGGTTTTGATCGCCTGAACATCTTGATCATCCGGAAACAGGAGCGGGATCTCCTGCTTGAACATCAAAACACAGGAAGGCACCGGAGCGATGATGTCGAATCCTTCATCGATCAGTCGCTTGAGTTCCGGGATATTGAATTCCTTGGCCTTCGCCACCGAATCGAGATCACCGAGTTCCAGTTTCGGCATACCGCAGCATTTCTCCTTCGCGCTCAGCGTGATGCGGATTCGGTTATGCCTGAATACCGCGATCAGATCCTCGACCAGCTGCGGTTCGTTGTAATTTCCGTAACAAGTCACAAAAAGTGCGACCCGTGCACTTGTTTCCGGCCCAACCCCGGGCTCCGATTCGTTTGATTCGGCGTTCGCAACCCGTTTGCGCAAGGTCTTTCGAGCATAGACCGGAACATGCGCCTCGGGATGGATTCCGAGCGTTTTCTCCAGAATAAGACGTCCCGTCGCATTCCGGGCGGCGGCATTGATCGTCTCTGCGACAATCGGTATCCCGGCGAATTTGCCGAGACTTTCATTGGAGCTAAGCAGCCGGTCGCGGATCCGGCTTTTGCCTTTTGTGTGTTTTACCGCTTTGGCCCGCAGCATCAGATGCGGGAAATCGACTCCCCAGGGATGTGGAGGCACGTAGGGGCATTTGGTCATGAAACACAGGTCGCAAAGATAACACTGATCGGCAACCCGCGGATAATCCGCCTTGTCTACGCCATCCACCTCGAGGGTCTCGGATTCATCGACCAGATCGAACAGAGTCGGAAAGGCGTTGCACAGATTCACGCAACGGCGGCACCCGTGGCAGATATCGAAAACGCGCTCCATTTCCTGATGAAGCGCGGCTTCATCGTAGAAATCCGGCGATCGCCAGTCGATCGGGTTCCGGCTCGGCGCATCGAGGCTCCCTTCGCGCTGCGAGTTCAGATCATGCGCCATCTCAGTGTTTCATCGAATAGGGTATGATCGAGTGGATCAGGGAATTCACCAAGCGGCTATGCGTACCCATTCCAACCCTTTTCGCTGCTTTGCGGACTCAAGCTTCGAGCGAATCGAGTGCTTTCTGGAAACGATTGGCGTGCGAACGCTCTGCTTTCGCCAAGGTTTCGAACCAATCGGCAATTTCACCGAAGCCTTCGGCGCGCGCGGTTTTCGCCATTCCGGGATACATGTCCGTATACTCGTATGTTTCGCCGGCAATCGCGGCCTTGAGGTTCAATTGAGTGGTGCCGATTGGAGCGCCGGTAGCCGGGTCGCCGACTTGTTCCAGGTATTCCAGATGACCATGAGCATGGCCCGTCTCACCCTCGGCGGTGGAGCGAAATACCGCTGAAACGTCATTGTACCCTTCAACGTCGGCTTTCTGAGCGAAATACAGATAACGGCGGTTGGCCTGGGATTCACCGGCAAACGCGGCTTTCAAATTTTCTTCGGTCTTGGTGCCTTTTAGCGACATGGTTTCCTCCTTCCAAAATTCAGGGATTCAGTTATCTTTAGATCAGCAAGGATTTTCGGGCTGATGCTGGATTTTATCATACCAATAACCCGTGCCAAACTGGAACCGATCCAAGTTTTCCGGATTCTCCGTCAATAGACGGACTTCCTGTTCACGTGCGGCGGCTTGGCCCGCTTGGAAAACGAGAGTACAATCCGAACCAGGCCGGGTGCTGAGCGGCCGCGGGGCGTCCAGCTGATTTACTTTATCCTCCCATAAGGTAAGTTGGTTTTTCAGTAATTTAGAGGATTGTATTGATGGCAAGAGTAACGGTTGAAGACTGTCTGGCGAATGTGGAAAACCGCTTTGAATTGGTGTTGTTGGCGACCAAACGAGCCCGGGAACTCAGCCAGGGCAAGGATGCAAAAGTCGAGTGGGAAAGGGACAAAGCGACGGTCGTGGCCTTGCGTGAGATTGCCGACGGTCTGATTACCATGGATCGTTACAACAAACCGGCCAGAAAGGTTCCCGAAGCAGTTCCCGAAAGCCCCCGGGAAGTTGTAGCCGTCGAACTGCCGCTCGCCGAAGAGTGATCGATCATTCCGAGGCGGCGATTCGGTGATTCCCGCGACGGCGCAGTGCGATGGGAAGCGATAGGGGTTTGATGAAAACAGTCTGATTGTCCAATCAATTCCGGAGGACGCGGACCTTCAGGTTCCGCGCTCTTGAGATACATGACCGATCTTGCGACCAAAACTGAAACCGAATTACCGCAGGAACAGCTGGTTCGGCAGCTTTCGGCTGTATTGAATACCTACCTGGACCGGGATCAGATCGACAAGGTAATCGAAGCCTACCATCTCGGCGCGATGGCTCACGCGAACCAATATCGGCTCAGCGGAGAAGCCTATATCTGTCATCCGCTTTCGGTTGCCTTGATACTCGCGGAACTGCGCATGGACGCCAATGCAATCATGGCGGGGATTCTTCACGATGTGATCGAGGATACCGAGGTCACCAAGGAAATGATCTTCGAGCGTTTCGGAGAATCGGTAGCGGACCTCGTCGATGGCGTCAGCAAGCTGACCCAGTTGGATTGCAAATCCAGAGACGAGGCACAGGCCGAAAACGTCCGCAAGATGTTTCTTGCCATGGCGCGCGATCTCCGGGTAATCATGGTAAAGCTTGCGGACCGGGTGCATAACATGCGCACCCTGGGGAT
>JAKEEL010000218.1 GCA_022616595.1 Methylococcaceae bacterium | reverse complement strand
TGGTGGGTGACGAAAATCTCTTGGCCGCAGCGCTGCGTTCGATTCCGGAAAATCTGAAAAACCGGGTATCGGTCCAACACGCTTCCCAGCGTGTCGAAATGGACGACGAACCCTCGAAGGTACTGCGCAACAAAAAGGATTCATCGATGCGTGTCGCGATCAATCTGGTCCGGGACGGAATCGCCGGAGCCTGCGTCAGTGCCGGGAACACAGGCGCATTGATGGCGACCGCACGTTTTGTGCTTAAGATGATTCCCGGCATCGATCGACCGGCGATCATCGCGACCCTGCCCTCGATCCGCGGACATACCTACGTGTTGGATTTGGGCGCCAATGTCGAGTGTACGGCGGAGCACCTGTTTCAATTCGCCGTCATGGCCAACGAATTGGTCAAGGCCGTGGAGGATCTCGATCGGCCCAAGATCGGGTTGTTGAACATAGGCTCCGAAGAAATCAAGGGCAATGACCAGGTCAAGAAGGCCTCCAAATTGCTCAGCGACGCGGATTTCAATTTTGTCGGTTTCTCGGAAGGCGATGACGTTTGTGCCGGAGACGTGGACATCGTCGTGACCGACGGGTTCGTCGGAAACGTCGCGTTGAAGTCCGCGGAGGGAGTCGCGAAAATGATCAGCCATGAAATCAAGCAAGCTTTCTCGCGTAATTTGTTGACCAAATTAACCGCCTTGATCGCGCGGCCGGTCCTGAAGTCCGTCAAAAATCGCATCGATCCGAGACTCTATAACGGAGCCAGTCTGCTGGGACTGCGCGGAATCGTAATCAAGAGCCACGGCGGCGCCGATGCGCTGGCTTTCGCGAATGCGATCAAAACGGCGCGCTTGGAGGCCGAACAGGCGGTGATCGAGAAAATCGGTGCACGGGTCGAAAAGATCTTCTCGGAAAGGAAAACCGCGTGAGAAAATATTCGCGGATTATCGGAACCGGTGGTTATCTGCCCGAAAAAGTATTGACCAACCACGATTTGTCGCGGATGGTCGATACGTCCGATAGTTGGATTTTCGAGCGAACCGGAATCCGCAGCCGGCGCATCGCGGCCGATCACGAAACCGCTTCGAGCATGGCCGAAATCGCGGCCCGCGAAGCGCTTGATGCCGCAAATCTCGATGCCGACGATATCGATCTGATCATTGTCGCAACCAGCACGCCGGATCGGATATTCCCGAGCACCGCGTGTTTGTTGCAGCAGCGCCTCGGAATACAGAACTGCGCGGCATTCGATATCCAGGCCGCCTGCTCGGGATTCGTGTATGGGTTGAGCATCGCGGATCAGTTCATCCGGGCCGGCAATGCGAACTATGTCCTGGTGGTCGGCACCGAAATAAATTCCCGGCTTTTGGATTGGTCGGATCGCACCACCTGCATCCTGTTCGGAGACGGGGCCGGCGCGGTTCTGCTCAAGGTTTCAAAAGAACCCGGAATCCTTTCCACCCATCTCCATTCCGATGGAAAATATCACGATCTTCTTTACGTTCCGAATCCGAACGCTCAACCCGGACTGAACGAATCATCCTACCTCGTGATGTCGGGCAACGATGTATTCAAGGTCGCAGTCAATACACTCGGCCGTATTGTGGACGAAACATTGGCCGCGAACGGAATGGAAAAGACCGATATCGACTGGCTGGTACCTCACCAGGCGAATACGCGGATTATTGCCGCGACCGCGAGAAAACTGCAAATGTCGATGGATCATGTGATTGTTACGATTGAAAATCAGGGAAATACCTCGTCCGCGTCGGTTCCGCTCGCGCTCAACGAAGCGGTGCGGGACGCTCGGATTCGCCCGGGGCAGGTGGTTCTGATGGAGGCCTTCGGCGGGGGGTTTGTATGGGGATCGGCACTTATACAATATTGAACAGGTACATAACTCGATAATTGATCCACCGTTATGCAGCGATACAATCATCTGGCTTTCGTTTTTCCGGGTCAGGGTTCCCAGTCCATCGGGATGCTGGCCGATCTCGCCGGATCCTTTCCGGAAGTCCGGCAGGTTTTTTCCAGGGCGTCCGAAGTCTTGCGCGTGGATCTTTGGAAGGTGGCGACCGAAGGTCCGGAGGATCTATTGAACCGGACTGAAAACACCCAACCGATCATGCTGGCGGCAGGCGTGGCGGTCTGGGAAATCTGGTGCAGTCAGACGCCGATTCGTCCGGGATGGATGGCGGGGCACAGCTTGGGCGAATTCACGGCCTTGGTTTGCGCCCAGTCGATTTCATTCGAAGAAGCGATCGGGCTGGTCAGGCGCCGCGCCCTGCTGATGCAGGAAGCCGTTCCGGAAAAGGCCGGCGCGATGGCCGCGGTCATGGGTCTCGAAGATCCTGCCATCGTTGAAATCTGTCGAAAAGTGTCAGGCCCCGAGGGTATCGTGTCTCCGGCCAATTTCAACGCGCCCGGTCAGGTGGTGATCGCCGGAAACGCCTCCGCCGTACATGCGGCAATCGAAGCTGCATCGGCGGCCGGCGCGCGCCGGGCGATTATGCTTTCCGTGAGTGTTCCGTCGCATTGCGGCCTGATGCAGTCCGCGGCGTCGAAATTTTCCGAGACTTTACATGGAATCGACTTCGAAGCGCCGTCCGTTCCGGTGATTCATAATTTCGATGTTGCCTCGCACGAGGAATCCGAGGTCATTCGGAGCGTATTGGTCAAGCAGATGTACAGTCCGGTACGTTGGGTGGATTCCATGAAATTTCTGTACGACCAGGGGGTTACGAAAATTATTGAGTGCGGCCCCGGCAAGGTATTAAGCGGACTGATCAAGCGAATCGTACGCGAGTGCGAGGCCTACCCCGTGTTCGATCCGGTCACTCTGGACAAAGCCATGGAGAATTGCGAATGACCACTCGAATCGCGCTGGTCAGCGGGGCAAGCCGCGGTATCGGCCGTGCGATTGCGCTGAATCTGGTATCCGAAGGATACACGGTGATCGGAACCGCGACCACCGAAGCAGGGGCTGAACAAATTTCCGCGGCCATTTCGGCAGTGCGGGGATCGGGGGTCGGGATGAAACTCGATGTTTCCAGCGCGGAATCGATCGAGGTGCTCGTGAAGGCCGTGACCAGCGATTTCGGCCCTCCGGCCATCCTCGTGAATAATGCCGGAATTACCCGCGATAACCTCTTGATGAGGATGAAAGACGAGGAATGGGACGCGATTCTCGAGACCAATCTGTCTTCGGTCTTCAGGATGAGCCGAGCCTGTCTGCGTGGCATGCTGAAAGCCCGCTACGGTCGGATTATCAATATCACCTCGGTGGTCGGGCTCATGGGAAATGCCGGCCAGGCCAACTATTCGGCCGCGAAGGCAGGCATCATCGGATTCAGTAAGTCTCTCGCGCGTGAAGTGGGATCCCGCAATATTACCGTGAATTCGGTTGCTCCGGGGTTCATCGATACCGATATGACGCGCGCGCTGCCCGAGAGCCAAAGGCAGTCACTGATCGATGCGATTCCGCTGGCAAGGCTTGGCGAGGCGGAAGAAGTTGCCTATGCGGTTGCCTTTTTGGCATCGGAGCGAGCCTCCTACATCAGTGGAGAGACTTTGCACGTGAACGGCGGGATGTTCATGCCCTGAACCGTCAGGCAGGCGATCCGAATGGAAGCCGTCAGAGTTTTGTTTGTTAAGATAATTTCCCCAAATAATCTTGAAACTACGCGTTTTTTATAGGAAATAATTATCAGCTCCGGGCGGAGCGGAATGGTTCGAGGTAAAAAATTTTTGTATTTTTTCCGATTCAGAATACAATTCCCCCGCTAATTCACAGCCTGAAACAACCGTTTTGAGGATTAACAATTATGAAAGACATTGCGGAACGCGTAAAAAAGATTGTGACCGAACAGTTGGGGGTGAAAGAAGAACTGACTCCCGAATCGTCTTTTGTCGATGATCTCGGTGCGGATTCGCTGGATACCGTGGAACTTGTAATGGCGCTCGAAGAAGAATTCGAATGCGAAATTCCGGACGAAGAAGCCGAAAAAATCACCACGGTCCAGCAGGCGATTGACTACATCAAAAATCATCTGTAATTCAGGCAATCAGCCGCCAGGGGGTTCATATTCCGCGATCTCCCGGCCGGCTACGTTTACTATCGATTTGCCTTTCTGAAGGAATTGTTTTGAGTAGAAGACGAATTGTCGTAACCGGCCTTGGTGCGGTTACACCCGTCGGACTGAACGTAAGGGATACCTGGCGGAACATTCTGGCCGGGAAAAGCGGGATCGGCCCTTTAACCGGATTCGATACGAGCGGTTTTTCGACCCGATTCGGCGGAGAAATCAAGAATCTCGATATCAGCCAGTATATCAATCCCAAAGACTCGAAACGAATGGACGGGTTCATCCATTACGGCATGGCCGCTGGAATTCAGGCAATTCAAGATTCCGGGATCGAGATCGATGATCGCAACGCGGATCGCATCGGAGTCGCAATCGGCGCCGGGATCGGCGGCATCACCGGTATCGAATCCGGCCATAGCGATTTCATCAAGGGTGGAGCCAGAAAGATCTCTCCTTTTTTCGTGCCGGGTAACATTATCAATATGATTTCCGGTAACCTCTCTATTCAGTTCGGTTTGAAAGGACCGAATTTCGCGATTGTCACGGCCTGTACCACGGGAACTCATAACATCGGAGATGCCGCTCGAATAATCGAGTACGGCGATGCGGATGTGATGGTCGCGGGCGGCGCCGAGATGGCCGCGACCTCGGTAACCGCCGTGGGTGGATTCGCTTCCGCAAGGGCTCTGTCCCGGCGCAACGAAGATCCGGAAGGGGCAAGCAGACCGTGGGACGCCGAACGCGACGGATTCGTCTTGAGTGATGGTGCTGGCGTTCTGGTTCTCGAGGAACTGGAACATGCGAAAAAGCGCGGAGCGAATATTTACGGCGAGTTACTCGGCTATGGCATGAGCGCGGATGCCCATCATATGACGCAACCTTCCGAAGGCGGGGAGGGTGCCGCCCGCTGCATGAACAACGCGTTACGCAATGCCAAATTGAATGCGGCGGATGTGGATTATATCAATGCGCATGGAACCTCGACCCCGGCCGGTGATATCGCGGAAACTTTGGCCGTAAAATCGGTGCTGGGAGACCACGCCAGGAAGGTCGCGATCAGTTCGACCAAGTCCATGACCGGACACATGCTCGGAGCCGCCGGGGGCATCGAGGCCGTATTCTCGGTGCTTGCGTTGCGTGATCAGGTCGCGCCGCCGACGATCAACCTGCACAATCCGGATCCGGAATGTGATCTCGACTATGTCCCGAATAGCGCGCGAGAAATGCGAATCGATGTCGTTTTGTCGAACTCTTTCGGCTTCGGCGGAACCAACGGTACTTTGGTTTTCAAGCGCTTCTGAATTTGCATCGGGAGCGTTCCGAGCAGGTTTTTCTT
>JAKEEL010000217.1 GCA_022616595.1 Methylococcaceae bacterium | reverse complement strand
GGGATCTCTTTCCTACTGGGCCTTGCAACACCCGCCGGACCGTCCGGATTTCCATCACGCAGACGCTTACACACTCGAAGTACCGCTGCCCTGACGTCGCGAGCACGGCGACGAGAGTTCCCGAATAGATTCGCATTTATGACATCTGACGGCACATTTCGGACGGCCGGCAGCGATCCCCTCCGGTTCGAGCTGGATCCCGGAACAGTACATGTCTGGGACGGTTCCGGTCCGGTCGACCCGGCTCGGTATCCAAGCTTTTTCGCGCTCCTCGATGACATGGAACGGCAACGCGCGGAAAGATTCCGCTTCGAGCAACACCGAATCCGCTTCGTAACCTGCAGGGGTTGGCTGCGATTGCTGTTGTCCGCTTATACCGGTCTCGATCCGGGTGAAATACGTTTGATCGCGGATCATTACGGCAAACCGCGATTGGGCGACCAGCCACCGAATACAGGACTCGTGTTCAACGTATCGCATTCCTCGGAACGCATGGTCTTTGCGTTCGGACTGGATTGCATGTTGGGTGTCGATATCGAGCGATCACGGAACATAACCCATCTCGAAGGCTTGGTCGATCGAATCTGTTCGCAAGCGGAAAAGAACCATTGGCTCAGTGTTCCGGGCGACCGGCGACTGGAGTTCTTTTTTGCGATCTGGGTGCGGAAGGAGGCGATTATCAAGGCGCAGGGGAGGGGGGTTTCGCTGGGCATCGCGGAATGCGTGCTGTCGAACGATCTGGAGCGCCCCGTGAGTCTTCCGGATTCCTGTGGCAGGACGGGAGACTGGACGCTGCTTGGTCTCGACTATCCAGACGGTTACCAAGGCGCGATCGCTGTCGATCGCCGATTGGACTCTGTGTACCGGCATGGCTTGCCGGTACAATTACTGATCGACCGGTTGCTGTAAAATTATGCATTACCAGACCTTTGGATATTCCGCTCCAAGGACTTGATTCAATGAAAGTCATTGCAGATTTCAGTATCGTCAAGCCGGCGCCCGGAGCATTTCGAGTCCGCGTTATGGCAATAGTAGAGCCGGTCCTTTTTGTGTACTATGTTCTGCGAGCTTGATCAATCTGGAGTCGGAACAATGAAGTCGAGAACGGCGGTCTTGGCCTGGATTTGCGTGATGCTGTTCGGAATCATGGCTTCCGGCTGTCGAATGCTCGGATCTCATAAACCTCGCGGCGGCATCGAAATGGAGCAGGAACAGAGAAAGTCCAGTCTTCCTGAAAAGTTGCCGAAGATGGTTTATGTGGCCGATTTCGAATTGGATACCGAGAATTTTCACGGCGACCAAGGTGTACGCGGGGCCTTGCCCGGTCGATTGCAGCAACGCTTCGAAGGATTGGAACCCGGTTTTCCTACTCCGCTTGGCACCGGCGACCCCGACGAGGAGGCTCGGAAAATAGTGAACGAGATGGCCGATTCCATTACCAAGGGCTTGACGGCCAAGGCGATCACCGCGAGTCGACTGGCTGCGGTTCAGGATTCACTGCCGCCGGAAGGTTGGTTGATCAGGGGTGTTTTCACGGAAGTGGATGAAGGCAATCGAATCCAGCGCGCGGTGATGGGTTTCGGCAAGGGCGCTACCCAAATGGAAATCCAAGTGGGCATCAGCGATTTGCAGAGTGCGACGCCCCGGACGCCTTTCGCGATATTCGGAACCCTGAAAGATCCGGGCAGGATGCCCGGTGCCGTCGTCACGAAGAATCCCTATGTGGCGGCAGCGAAATTTGTTCTGGAGAGGAGTGCGACGACCCGTGATGTTCAGAATTCCGCCCGGGAGATCGTCGATGAGCTATTGAAGTTTCTGGACCAAGTACGGCAGGCAAGTTTGAAATGAAACGATTGATGATAACCCTTGCCACAACCATTTGAGGAGGCACACCGATGACCGTTCATAGAATCGTCCTTTTTGTCCTGCTATCGGTCGCCACGCCGATTCTTGCCCAGGGGCCGCTGATGGACTCCGAAGAGTTAAAAGCTCTCCGCACCTACTGTAAGGCCGACGTGGAACGGCTCTGCCCGAATGTGCAGCCGGGAGGCGGTCGGGTCAAAGCTTGCCTGATGGCAAATAAAGACCAGATGTCGGTCGGTTGCGCGAAGGCACTGCAGAAATTGAAGCAATCAAAACAATAGGCAAGGCCACCGCAGCGCCGCTTAAGGTCGTTCAATTCGGCGAAGTCCTGATCAAGTACGTCGGCAGTTCGCGAACAGTACAATGATTGCAAGAAAACGGTAAAACGATGAATCTGGATGCCGAAACCCTGGTCGAAGCGCTTCGGGGCAGTGCGCGAAGCGAAGGGTCGATCATCTATATCAATGGCAAAGCGGACGAACGGGAACTCAGCTATCGGGAACTGTGGGATCGCGCGTCAGGCTTACTCGGTTATCTGCGCAGCAAGAACATTGAATCCGGCGACGAGTTGATTCTGTTCGTCGAAAGCAACGAGGAATTCGTCGACGTTTTCTGGGCATCCTTGCTCGGCGGGATTATCGCGGTGCCGCTCGCGATCGGAGCCAGTGATGTTCATATCCGGAAGCTCGTCAATGTGTTTCGCAAATTGGAGCGGCCGAGTCTCTACAGCACCGCGAGAAATCTGCGGCGGATCGAGAAATTCTGCATCAGCGAAGGGCTTGAACGCGAATTCGAACGGATCCGTGCCGCCACCGTGATCGCAGCGGAAATTTCGGACTTTCCATTTTCCGCCGAACCGGCCGATGTGGTTCCGGGCCAAACCGCATTCATCCAGTTCTCTTCGGGTTCGACCGGAGATCCGAAGGGCGTAGTGCTGACTCACCGCAACGTCATGACCAATGTCCGCGGAATATTGCACGGTGTAAAGATACGCGAGACCGACAGCAGCTTGAGCTGGATGCCGATGACGCACGATATGGGGATCATCGGTTTTCACATCGCACCGCTGGTCGCCGCAGCGCCGCTTTACCTGATGCCCACCGAACTCTTTGTGCGAAGGCCCATGCTGTGGCTTCAGAAAATCAGCGAAAAGCGCGCGACCATCACGGCTTCTCCGAATTTCGGCTATAACCATCTCCTGAGACGCTTCAGCGCCGAGGCCGGTGAACTGGATTTGTCCTGCCTTCGCCTGATTTTCAACGGGGCGGAACCGATTTCTGCAGCGCTATGCCGGGAGTTCTCGCGGACCCTGGCGCCTTTCGGTTACCGAGAAGAATCCATGTTTCCGGTCTACGGACTCGCTGAAGCGAGTCTGGCGGTTACTTTCAGCGTTCCGGAGTCGCCTCTGATATCCGTGAAAGTTTGCCGCACCGGTTTGACGCCCGGTCAACCGGTCGAAATGGCCGCCGAAGCCGATCCCCGTGGTATTGAACTGGTCGGCGTGGGTTCCGCGATCGAGGGATGCGAAGTCATGATTGCGGACAGCCATGATCAGCCCGCCGCAAACGGAGTGGTCGGCAGCATTCTGATCCGGGGCGATAATGTCACGGCCGGCTATTATCGGGAAGATGCACTGAATCACTGGGTTTTCAAGGAGGATGGCTGGTTGGATACCGGGGATCTGGGCTTCATGAGCGGAGAGCAATTGTTTATCGCCGGACGAAACAAGGATCTGATTATTGTCAACGGGCAGAATTTGCATCCGCACGATCTCGAAAGCATTTGTGAATCGGTTGGTGATATTGACCTCGGACGGGTCGCGGCCCTGGGTCTCAGTACCGGGGCCGATGGCGGTGAAGCGCTGGTGATCTTCGTGCTCTTCCGCGGCGAACTCAATGACTTTGTTGCCACGGTACGAAAGGTGCGCCGGGTTTTGAATGCGGAGGCCGGAGTGGACGCAGAATACGTGGTTCCGGTTCGGGCGATTCCGAAAACGACCAGCGGCAAAATACAACGCTATCTGCTGGCCGAGCAGTTTCTGAACGGCGAATTCGATTCGGTGATCAAAGACCTCGATGAATTGATGGCACCTTCCTCCAAGGGGGCCACGTTTGCCGAGGGCGGCATCCAGGATATCCTGCTGCAAATCTGCCGCTCGGTCATCGATGACCGCGACATCGGGGCCGGCGACAACCTCTTCGAACTCGGGATCAGTTCCCTGAAGCTGGCTCAGCTCCACGAACGGATCGAGGAGCGTTTTCCAGGCCGAATCGAGGTCAGCGATCTGTTTGAATGCCCGAGCGTCCGTGAGCTTTCTGAATTTCTCGATCGCAATCAGGGTCCCGGGAACTGAAGCGCGTGTCGTGGAAAACCGGGCGGCGGTGGATCCGTCGCCTCGAACGCAAGTCGGCGCCCTATCTGATCCGTTTCGGCGCCCGCCTGTTGATCCGGAGTTATCGCGTGCAGCAAGTGATCGGCCAAAATGGCTTCGATCTTTTGTTGGCCCAGCGACTGACCCTGCTTCCGTGTTTCTGGCACCGGCAGATTGTCTATTGTGCCTGGTTTCTGATCGAAGCGATGCCGCGCGGACTCAAACTGGGTTTTCTGATCAGTCCTTCCCGGGATGGAGATATCGGCGCGAAGATTTTCGAATTCCTGGAAATCCCCATTATCCGGGGTTCATCCAGTCATACCGGCGCGCACAGCCTGCGCGAACTTTACATCGCAATAAAACATGACGGTCTGTCGATCGCGACCCCCCCGGACGGACCGCTCGGACCTTCCTGCGTGTTCAAGCCGGGATGGGTCAACCTCGCGCGGCTCACCGGCGCACCCATGCTGCCCATCGCCTATGCCGCGGACCGCTTCTGGACCTTGAAAACCTGGGACAACCTCATGATCCCGAAACCCTTCGCGCGGATCGCAGTCGCGCTGGGCGATCCGGTTTATGCCGGAAAGGATTTGGACAACGCCGTTTTGGAGCGTTTGCAGCATGGCATGGAAGATGAGTTGAATAAACTATCCAGGACGGCGCGGCAAGCGATCGGTATATAACCAATGGTCCTGATCCCGGAAATGACAGAGGTACTGCATATGGAAATCTTGCAGCAATTAAAATGAATTCCATGGCTCCTGCGCACGGCGCACGCCACGTCCAGCAATTTCCCGATACCGCAAAGGGCCGGTCATCTTTGACCCCGTGCAGGGATTTCGCTATGCTCTGATTCCAATTCCAGGATTCTTTCCAACCCCATGACCGCCATCGCTTTCGACACTCTGAAATTCGCCAAGCGCCTCAAGGAGGCCGGATTCACCGAACAGCAGGCCGAGGCACTGGCCGCGGCCGAGGCGGAGTTCGTCGAAGAAAACCTCGCGACGAAGCGGGACATGAAAGAACTCGAGGTCTCTCTAAAGCAGGATATCGCTGAAGTTAAGCGGGACATGAAGGAACTCGAGGTCTCGCTGAAGCACGATATTGCTGAAGTTAAGCGGGACATGAAGGAGCTTGATGTCTCGCTGAAGCGTGACATGAAAGAGCTTGAGGTCGCCCTGAAACGGGATATCAAGGAACTCGAAACCAACCTGGCCCGGGGCATGAAAGACCTGGAATACCGCATGACCATCAAGCTCGGTGCGATGCTCGTATTGGCGGTGGGGGCAATGGCGACGCTCGTGAAGATCCTGTAAGTTCCGGCCTTTTTTCGTGCGCACGGCGCACGCTGCGCCGGGCACCTGTTTGTAATTTTTCTTCCACCAAGCTTCGCCGGACTCGCGCCGCGCATTCGTGAGCCAACATGTCGTCCTCCGCCAACCGCATCCAAACCAAGGTCGCTATTTCCGCGTGTTTTGGTACTTTCCTCGAGTGGTACGATTTTCTGACCTTTGCGTCACTCGCGACCTATTTTTCAGTCTTGTTTTTTCCGGCGGACAATCCGGTTGCCGCATTGTTGGCCAGTTTGGCGACTTTCGCCGTCGGCATGATCGTACGGCCGATCGGTGCGGCTGTGTTTGGATC
>JAKEEL010000034.1 GCA_022616595.1 Methylococcaceae bacterium | reverse complement strand
GTACTCGATCGCCTTTGGGGTGGAGAAGAAACCCTGATTGTGATCAGCTCGGACCTGAGCCATTATCATGATTATGCCAGCGCACGAAAACTGGACACGGAGACTTCGCGGGCCATCGAATCCCTCGAATGGCGCAAACTGGATTATGAATCGGCCTGCGGCCGGGTGCCGGTTTGCGGCCTGCTCTACAGCGCGGAAAAGCGAGGACTTCAAGTTCAGACCCTCGATCTTCGCAATTCCGGCGATACCGCGGGATCCCGCGACCGGGTGGTCGGATACGGCGCGTACCTGATCCATTGAAATGCCGCAGGCCGGGTTTCTGGAATTCCGCTCGGAATTGCTCGATCTCTGTCTCGTATCGATCCGCCACGGAATCGATACCGGCCGGGTGATCCGGATTGAACCAGCGCGCTTCGATCCGGCGCTGAACGTGCGCCGGGCGTCCTTTGTGACTCTATTGAAGAACGGCGATCTTCGCGGGTGCATCGGCTCGCTGCGCGCGACCCGCCCGCTGGTCATAGACGTCGCACGAAATGCCTACGCAGCCGCCTTTTCCGACCCGAGATTCACCAAAGTCAGTGCCGGAGAAGTCGGCGCGCTTGACATCCACATCTCGATTCTGAGTCAACCGGAAACCATGAGCTTCTGTTCGGAGTCCGACCTGGTCGGGCAGTTACGGCCGGGGATCGACGGATTGGTCATCGAAGACAACGGCCACCGCGGAACTTTTCTCCCTTCGGTATGGGAATCCCTGCCCGAACCGCAGATGTTTCTGAATCAGCTCAAGCGCAAGGCCGGTCTCGCGGAAAGCCACTGGTCCGAGCACATCAAGGTTTCGAGGTATGCGACGGAAACGATCACGGGGCCTTCGGAATAATCTCCGACTCACCGATCTCCCGTGGAAGATGCGCCGTGATCTGCGTAGTCAATAAACTGGGATAGCCGTCAGGTCCAAACAATATCTCAGCGGTATATCGTTTGAGAACGCTTGCCCCTTGATCGCTACAAAAACCGGTACTGGGTCTCGGTCGGCTCCGCACAGCAGTACCAGGGTTCACTGAGTTGCGCGGGTATACCTCGCGGAGCGGCGACAGGCAACGCGGGCGCCTCGATCCCGGCGGCTCGATGGGCGGCTTGCCAGATCCTGCTGAACACGTGCCGCCTCGGCGAATCCCCGGCTGCTTGCGCGAGTTTTCGAACCGCGCATTGCAGGCCGTCGACCCGCGGGTCGGGATTTTCCCACGGGTACAGGAAGGAGGCTTGTTCCAGAGCTTGTACCCTGGATTTTATGTCGTCGAGTTCCAATAATCGGGACCCCGGCGGAATCAGGAGACGGATCGACAATTGAACCGGGGCGACCGAATCGATGAGTCCGAGATCGGCGATCACGCGCAGTAAATCGATATAGTCTTCAAGCGTGGTCCAAGGGGTGAAAGGCACGAAGGTCGGCGAAAGGTCGAGCGCCGCTTCATCGAGCAGTTCCATCAACCGGAAAAAGTCGCTCCGGCTGTGTCCCTTGGCCAGCTTGTCCAAAACGGCGTCATTGACCGATTCGACTGCGCTGGTAATGAACAAACAACCGGTTTTTTTCAATATCGGCAGCAAGTTCCTGTTCGAAAGGATATGTTCCACCTTGATCGTGACGTCGTAGGTCAGGTCCGGGAACTCGGCGTGCAGCGCCTCGGCCAGCCGCCGCCCGTGAGTGGGTCCGTTCAGGAAATCCGGATCGCCGAAGGTGATATGCCGGGCTCCCGAACGGACCTGCTGGCGGATGTCCGCGAGTACGATTTCTCTCGCAACGGCCCGGAACCGTCCCTGAAAGACGGGCACCACTGGACAATGCCGGCAATAATGCTTACAACCCTGGCTGGCCTCCACATACCCGACCGTTTTTCGCCGGCCATCCGCGCAGCGTAGATACGCGTATCGATCCAGACCGGGCAGGTCGCTTCGGTCTGGTAACCAAGTTGGATGCTTGGTGCCACTTGCTCGCGCCGCGGCGGGATCGCCCCCTGCTTCGTTTTCCAACCTCCTGCTCAAAGCGAGCAAATCGCTGTCGGAATCCGTACCCAATATGCTATCCACCCCAAGAGTGTTGAAATAATCGCGGTTCATTACCGCATACAGGCCATAGGCCGCGATATGGATTCGCGGCCGCAACTTCCGGATGCGTGCGACGAGCGGCACGGTCAGTCGCGCCGCGGTATGCATCGGGATGGAAAAAGCGACCAGATCTGTGTCCTGCATTCCTACCGGATCGAAACGGTCGAGCGCCAGATCCACTGTGCGCACTGCAAAGCCGGCCGCCCTGAGGATCGCCGCGGGCTGAGCCAGATTAACAGGCTGATGGCCTAGTTCATAGGTCGATAAAAGTAAGATTCTCATCATCTGGATTCCAGCACCGATCGGCAAATCGCGGGCAGATCTTCAAGACTAAGCGGCGCAGGCTTCTTTTCCGCCGGCCCTGGCCGGTAAGCCTCGGCGGAAAACCACCACGCGAGTTCCTCCCCGCAACCATCGCCCGCGGGAGGTTGATCCTGGTCCATACAAGCTATTTCTTCCGCGGGACACTCGAGCCGTACGTGGAAATGATCGTCGTGACCATACCAGGCCCTGATTTTCCGCAGCCAGGCACGATCACCTCCGGCCCACTCGCACAGTTCTTTTTTGATTGCCGGATGCACGAATATCCGAGCGACGTTCGAATAGGATGCGGCACGCCTCAGCAAGACCGCATGTCCTTCGCTCCAGATATCTCTGTCAAGTTCAAATCGGCCTTTGATCAAGGATTCCGCCCACACGCTTTCGCGCTCATGCATCGAAAGATTCCTTCGCGGAGACGGGCGGAACCAGATATCGACGTCCAGGCCAATCTGGTGACTGCTATGTCCGCTCGGCATCGGCCCGCCCCTGGGTTGCGAAATATCACCGATCAGCAAGCCCGGCCAGCCATCAAGGCGCGCCGCATCCCCGGATAGCCGTTCGATGTACCTAAGCAGCCTCGGATGCCCCCAATTCCGGTTGCGCGACAATCGCATTGCCTGCCAATGGAGACCATTCGCCGGCAATTGTCCGCTCCCCGCCAGGCAGCCCCGCGTATAGGATCCGAAGGCCGCGGATGCCAGCGGTGCGGATCTTTTTTGGCTTCCGAAAAGATCGCTGGCGGTCGCAATGGGCTTGGGTGCTGCCCTGGTTTGAGGGTCATCGGCGGCATGGCAGGTCCTCAAAAAACAAAACACCAGGGCAAAACCGATGAAAAGAGCCTCGACAGCAGGAAAATTTTTGAACATTAGCGTGAAATGGAAAGATTTATTGAGCAAGCCGGATCAAACTAATCATCAATGCCAAACGCACCAATTTCACCGGGCTTCGAAGCATCGATCGGTAGTAGAATAACCAAACGAAACGCGAAAACGGAGGGAAATTTCCGATGGATTCTGAAATCGTCAT
>JAKEEL010000033.1 GCA_022616595.1 Methylococcaceae bacterium | reverse complement strand
ATCGCAAACGGTTGCTTAAATCGCAACCCTTCCTTCGCCGGCACATCCTGCGGGCGGATCCTAGTCAAATCGCGGACCGAAGCGGCGAAATACCTACCGGTGAACTATAAAATAAGGTATAGCAGGTTCTTTTCGATAGAGTTATACTCCGCTTCACGCGGACCTTGACAAATCGATGAAATGGAATTCGGAATAAACGGTGGGAACCGACTTGTGATTGCGGTCTGCGCGCTGTTGAAATTTTAAGTAGAGGAATAGGTAATGGCTACTGGCACTGTAAAGTGGTTTGATAATAAAAAAGGCTTCGGGTTCATCGAGCCACAGGACGGGAAGGAAGATGTATTCGTTCATCACTCGGCGATCCAGGGTGAGGGTTATAAAACATTAGCGGAAGGGCAACAGGTAACGTACGAAACGCAATCCGGTCCCAAAGGGCTCGCCGCAACCAATGTAGTACCTCAATAACAATAAGCTGTTGCATTGCAACACCCCGCCCGTCAGGCGGGGTTTTTTTATCTGCCGTGAACAAAGAACACCGGAACCTGCGCGCCATCGAGTTCCAGGGAAAATACATTACGCTGCTCGGGACCGCGCACGTATCGAAATCGAGTGTCGAAGACGTCGAAGGACAGTTATCCAGAAATCATTTCGACGCGGTCGCCGTCGAGCTGTGCCCGAATCGGCATAAGGCCTTACAAAATCCGGATAGTCTGGCCAAGATGGATCTGTTTCAAGTTCTCAGGGAAAATAAAACCACCATGGTCCTCGCAAATCTGGCTTTGGGCGCTTACCAGCAGCGCATTGCCGACGAAATCGGAATCGATCCGGGCGCCGAAATGAAAGCCGCGGTCAGAATCGGCCAGGAAATGAAAATTCCGGTCCTGTTGATCGACCGGGAGATCGGCACCACGCTGAAACGCGTGGCCGGGAACATTCCCTGGTGGCAGCACTTGGGGCTCTTGGCGGGACTGTTGGCGAGTATCGTGACCCACGATAAAGTCACCGAGGAAGAAATCGAGAAGCTCAAGCAGGGCGACATCCTCGAATCCGCCTTAACCCAGTTCGCGGAACGGAACGACCGTTTATTCAAGCCGCTGATCGAAGAACGCGATGAATACATGGCGCTCAGACTGCAATCGGAACTGGACTCAAGTCCTTTCCGGAACGTACTCGCGGTGGTCGGGGCCGGCCATCTGTCCGGTATCGCCGAGCGGTTCGCGGCTCCGCTGCCGGGCCGCGAAGCGATCGAGGCGAGGCTCGCCCAACTCGATCAGATCAAAAAGCGCGGGCCGTGGATGAAAATCATCTCCTGGCTGATCGTCGTGCTGATATTCGCCGGATTCGCGCTCGGCTTCCATCGCAGTGCCAACCTAGGTGTCGAACTGGTCATCGAATGGATCGTGCTCACCGGCGGACTGTCGGCCTTGGGCACCCTGTTTGCCGCGGCGCACCCATTGACCGTGCTCGCCGCGTTTCTCGCCGCGCCTTTGACCACGCTCAACCCGACCATCGGCGCCGGCTTCGTGACCGCGGCGGCGGAGCTTTATCTGCGCAAGCCCGAGGTCGGTGACTTCAGCCGCCTGCGCAGCGACACCGCGCGTTTAAAGGGATGGTGGGAAAATCGCGTGGCCAGGACCCTGTTGATCTTCCTGTTCAGCAGCCTCGGCGCGGCCGCCGGGGTGTATATCGCGGGCTTCAGAATCGTCGAAAAACTCACGCTCGGGTAGATCCTTCCAGACTGTACCTGACTTCGATATCAGGGCCCTGATTCCGCTAAAGCCCGATTAGCGTCATCGTGATCGGCGAACCAATCTCAAAACTGATAGATGGGATCCATTCCTTGGCCACGGATTATTACCTCCGATAACAACTCATGCACCTGCACTGGTGCCGAAGTCTTCAATTCCCTCGCCTGTTCTACAACCCTCGAATGGTGGGTAAAAAGAATGACCTGCGTCTTTCTCGCCAGGGCTGCGAGCGCATTCAGGGCCGATTCGGAACGCTCATCGTCGAAATCCACGAGGATGTCGTCCACGATGAAAGGCATGGGTTCCGATCTCTCCATGTACTTCTCCAGCGAAGCCAGCCGAAGAGCCAGGTACAGCTGGTCACGGGTTCCTGAACTCATCCCTTCCACCTGTATTTGCTCTTGATTCGGACGGATGCCCACAAGTACAGGCTGATCCTTGTCACTGAAATCGGTCCTCAGCCCTTCAAACGAACCACGGGTAAGCACAGCGAAGTGATCGCTGGCGCGTTTGAGAAGTGGACCCTGATTCTCTTTGCGGTAACGCTCGATTTGATCACAGAGAATTTTCTCGGCCAGTTTTAGCCGCACATATCGTTCCGCATGGAAACGAATGCCCGCCAGGACCGACTGTGCCTGCTCGGCAAGGGCGGCAGCTTTGTCACTGCCGTGCATGATCTCTAGTTCCTTCGCTTCCCTGCCCTTGGCTTCGGCAAGCGCGGTTCGTCTTGGTTCCAGATCTTCTTCAATCCTGTTGGTCAACGCCTCGATCTGTGCATGGAGCGTGTCGGGATCGATCGCCTCGGCTTCGGATTCAAGTTCCACCAGGGTTGCGCCTTCCCCTGTACTCAAAATTTCTTTTTCAAGAACTTCGACTTCTTTCCTCAACCGCAGAAACTCGGTCGATCTGCGCTCAGCCTCCTCCAGCTCGGCATGACTGCCACATCGTGATTCCTTGCACAGGCTATCGAATCGTTCGTTCATGGCTTGAATCCGCACATCGGAATCTTGTATCTCATCTCTCGCCTGTCTGGCCTGTTCTTCGATCTGCTCGCGTGTGGATTGCCGGGTTCGGTTATCTGACAATAATGTATTGAGACGAGCCACTGTGTTTTGGACCGGTTGCCCTGCAAGTTCGGGCGCGATCTCGGCAACGATGCGGCCAACCTCTTTCAGGAAGGTTTCCGCATCCTGATCGATTGACTGAATTCTGATCTTAAGTGTTTCCGCCTCCCCCCGTTTCGCAAACATCTGACGGAGTTTCTCGATGAAATCGTCCGCCTCCGATGGCAGGGCATCGCCATCCAAACCAAAGTCCTCTACCAACTTCTTCCATTGCTCCTTCCACTCTACCAACTTCTTTTCCGCCGACTGATGATCCGTCACCGCAGATTCCAGATCCCGTTCCAGCTTCTTGATCTCCTTATTCCGATCCTCCCGCTGCCGACTGATTCCCTCAAGTATATCGACGACTTCCTCGCTCTGCATGAGAACGGTTTCCAGTGAATCGCTCCCCGGACAGTCCTTTCCAAGGCTCTGTAATTGTTGTTTGATTCGCTGGATTTGTATGCTACGGTCATTTTCCAAATGGCTAACCTGCTGTTGGAGAGTATTCAACCGTCCGACATGGCCACGCAGTGAATCCAGGTCATCCAGCCACGCCCGCATCTCGCGCGGTGAATGTGGCTGAATCTCACAGGGAGCCCACAAGCCCGCCCATTCCTTATCTGTCTGTTTTTTCTCCGCCACATATTCATCAAGCTGTTGCTCAATTTCTTCGGCGCGTTTTTTCGCCGCCTCCTGCTCGGCCAACAAGCTTGCCTTGGCGTGAACGCGGTCGGCCTCGCGACGCAAGCGATCCGCGAGTTCGTCCGCACCAATCATCCGATGTTCAAATGCATCGGGAAGAACCCGGTCAGCGTCGATCGCACGGGCCTCCGTATTCACGTCTTCCCCATTAATCCACTGACGCCGCATTAAATGCCAGACCTGCCCGCGTTCGGTCCTGGCCTTGATCAATTCCTCTTCCGTCGGGACTGCACCCGCGAGCTGGATCTCGTCCAAACGCCGCAATGCGCCACCTAAGGCTTCGGTGTTCTCGTCCGCCTTCTGCCTGCGCTTACCAAAATCATTTGGCAAAATGACAACTTCACCCAAATTTTCGATTTGTTGCAGAAGCTCGCGTCGTCCGGCCAGTTTCGGAAGCACCCGCTGTATACGCTGCAGACGATTGAGTTCAACGCGATTTCCGGAAATGCCATTTCGAATCTGCTCCAATTCTCGGCTGGTTCGGGCCAGGATTCGGCGATGTTCATCCCAATCCCTCGACGAGAGGGACCGGTCCTTGATCTCCTTTTTCAAATCCGCATAGACCTTCAAGGCCGAGTTAATCGATTGCGTCGATCCTCTCGGCCGGAAAAGTCCGCCAGCCTCTTCGTCGAGTTGGCTGAGTACTGCGTGTAAGGTATGGCTTCCGAGCGACGCGGAAAACAGAGCCTGCCTAACCTCGCCCTTTTGCTCCAGAATCTCCCGACCCCCTTGAACCAGTGCCTGGTGATCAATTCCGAACAGTGTTTCAAAGAGTTCCGGGCTGACCCCCTGGAGAAAGGGAACCAGCGCATTTTCGTCAAGAGGCTCGCCGTCCGGTGACAATAAAGTATTCTTACGTCCCTTGCGGCGCGCAAAAACCAGTTCAGTTCCATTCGCGGCGCACACGCGTCCCGCGACCCGTAACTTGTCCTTGGAATGGATGAAGTCGTCCGCGGTCCGCTCGTCGACGCCGTAAAGCAATGCCTTCAACCCGCGTAGCGCCGAACTCTTACCCGCCTCGTTCGGCCCATAGACAATATGCAGTCCACATGCCGTAGAGCCGAACACCAATGTCCGCTCGGTGAACGGCCCGAAAGCAGCGAGATTCAGTTCCCGAATCTCCATCAATCCTTCTCTGTCGTCAGCAAGCGGTTAACCAACAGTTCCTTGACATCTTCCAGCACTTCCCTGAGCTGTTGCGGATCGCTTGGATCATAACGATCTTCACCGATCAGGATCTCGGGAGGCAGTTTCTGGCGCAGCGCCGACACTTCATTCGCGAGTTCCGAAAGTGCGGTTTCATCCAATTCCAACTCCCGAATGCCGCGCAACAGGCCACCGAGCGCATCATCACGCGCAAGAATGCTGTCGATAGAAACGAATGGCTGCGTCTTAAACGCTACCTTTTCCAACCAGATTCCGGCTCCACCGAGACCCGTCGCCAGCGCGCGATATTCCTGTATCCAGTGCTCGAACTCCGCATGCAAACGGGAATGGGCGGTACTGGCGCCCTGCAACAACAACCGTGCCGCGACCGGCCTGCCGCCGAGGCAGGTGTGCAACAAACCTATATTAAAGCGCTGTGGATCCCCCTGCGGATAGGTCTGGATCATATGTAGGTCTGCATCGACCGAGCTACGTGAGGATTATTGAGAAGTCGGTTTTATGGGGCACTAAACTTCGATTACCTGCTCGACTGTAATTTGTGCTGATACTTCATTGTAAATGT
>JAKEEL010000032.1 GCA_022616595.1 Methylococcaceae bacterium | reverse complement strand
CTCTACCCTTCTGCATGCCCCGAGCCGTGCGGGAAAGCCAACTGCTGCATGCAGATGAAACCTCTTGGACGGAATTGACACCTTACTGTGGTTAGGCAGGTGTTCAGCACGGACAGCGTCACGGTTTACTGGATTGCTTACCGCTCCGCAGAACCGATCAACAACCTTTTAGGTGAGGCGTATCACGGCTGGTTGATCAGCGACGGTTATTGGGTTTATCGAAAATACCAAAATCGTCTGCGTTGTTGGGCGCATCTGCAAACGACAGCAATCACCCTGGATTTATTTGGCCGCTGTCATCCACAGCCACCGCGCCGGACTTGCCGTTCCAAATCTGCCGGTTGCTAAGGGGTCTGAATAATTACGCGCAGGGAGCTGGAAAGCGACTGAAATCGTCCCGGTTATTTTTCGATCGCAGCATACTCGGTGGTTTTTTCCGCGAGATGCGCCAACAAGGCATCGAAGCCTTTGTCGCCGAGCAGGGACATGAATTCGGCCCTCTTCAGCGCGAGATCGCTGACGCCCTGAACGATGATATTGACGATCTTCAGCGTTCCGTCATCGGGCAGCAGCAGGTAAAGAAAATCCACGGTTTCTTCGCCGGGAATCTCCAGTAACGAGGTCACTTGAATCTGGCCGCGTTTTACGGGTTGTTCGCCGGTCACGCGGAAGTTCTCACCCGAATAGCCGTTGAACCGGTTGGCATAAGTCGCAACGCTATATTCCCGGAAAGCGTTCACGAATTTTTTATGCTGCTCGTCACTGAGGCTCTCCCAGTTTTTCCTGCCGATCGAGAATCGCGCGATGTATTCGAGGTCGTGCGTGGCGTCGATGACCGCGGCCAATTTTTCATAGCGCCCCCGGTAACCCAACGCGGCGGCATTTTTCATGACATCGAGTAACGCGGAATTCAAAGACTCGATGACCTGGCTGGCTTGACCGGACTGCTCGGCGAAGCCGGGCACCGCGATGCCCGAGGTCAAAATCAAGGTGATGAATAAGCTTGTCAATCGGATCATCGGTGGAAACTGCCCGCCCCCTGAAAAAGTCCAACTATAACATAACCCCTCGACAGCCCGTTCCAAGCGACGGAAGTGTCGAATTCACGAGTAATTTAGCAAACCTTGGTATATCATTGAAAAAGTATGTAGCGGCGATCCAGAAGGTTACTGTCATGCGTCTAATTCTCCTGTTGTTTTTCTTGATGGCTCCGATCGTCCGGGCAGTCGATGAGCCACCCGCTTCCGAGGCGGTTCCGGAACCTCCGGATCTCCCACTCCCGATTGAAAGCGGTGAAACCCTCGAACCCGAGGAACCCGAAATCACCATTAAACGCCGGGGCGGTAAGACGATCCAAGAATACCGGATCAACGGCGCGCTGTACATGGTAAAAATCGTGCCGGACGCAGGCCCGCCGTACTATCTGATCGATTCGAACGGCGATGGCAACATGGACGTTCGGCACACCAATTTGGAACGAAACCTGAAAATACCGCAATGGGTACTGTTACGCTGGTAGTCCGGCAAACACGATCGGATGCCGCAGGGGCGCCCCGCCGGCGCGACCGTGAGGCCGTAAACCGCGGGCTCCGCGACGGAATCCGGTGATCGACGAGTCGGGTGCCCGGCTCGGAGCAAGAAAAAGGTTGGGTACGAAATTGACCGCCGGCAAGCGAATAATGAGACTTTCGCCGTGCACGTTCGCTCTTTGCATGGTCCTGCTGCCGGTGTCATCGATCTCGCAAACCGCTCCAAACAGATTTCCAGCCATGAATTCAAAAACCCTCGCGCCCTGTCCCGACAGTCCGAATTGCGTATCCAGCCAGGCGCAATCCGGCACGCATTTCGTGGAACCGCTCGTCTACACCGGTCCCGGCCGGGTCGCGTTCGCCAAATTAAAGGAAACGATCGCGAATCTCCCGGGTACCCGTATCATTCAGTCCGGCGACTCCTATCTGCACGCGGAATTCCGGACCCGGTGGTTGAAATTCACGGACGACTTCGAAGCCCTTCTGGACGAGCGCCAGTCGGTCATTCAAATCCGCTCCGCCTCCCGAGTGGGATATTGGGATCTCGGAACCAATCGAAAACGCGTCGAATCAATCCGGGCCCTGATGCGAAGTCGAGTCGAATAAAATTCGCGGTTCCAAATAATCGCGGCCTGTGTATGATCTTCGATCGCACCGGCACACAGGCCGGCCGCTCATTCCGGGTGGATCAATCGATCTCTGCCAGTAAGGTCTGGATCATCGCATCGGCCTGGCTCTGATAACCTCCCCCGAACAGGTTGAAATGATTCAGCACATGGTAGAGGTTATAGAGTGTCTTCCGGACGCGGTAGCCAGGATCAATCGGCCAGGCTTCCCGGTAGGCCTGATAAAATTCCTTGCCGAATCCCCCGAACAGTTCCGACATCGCGATGTCGCTTTCCCGGTCGCCATAGTAACAGGCGGGATCGAAGATCACCGGGCGGTCCGATGCATCCGCGGCCGCGTTACCGGCCCATAGATCGCCGTGCAGCAAGGAAGGGGCGGGCGTATAGCCATCGAATAAGCCCTGAAATTTCTCGCACAGCCTTGCCCCGCGCTCGAGCAAGGATGACCGGCACCCGTTTTTGCGCGCCAATTCGAGTTGGAAGGCCAATCTGTGATCGCGCCAGAAATCGATCCAGTGATCGCTTCGGGGATTCGGCTGCAAGGTCGAACCGATGGTGTTGTCCCTGGCCCAGCCAAAAGAGGACTGCGGCTTTCCGTGCATCGCGGCGAGTTGCTCGCCCAGAATGCGATCCGAGCGGGTGCTCGGTGCTTTCAGAACCAGTAATTCAAGGATCAGGAAAGACGCCCCGTTCTCGACCCCGCAGGCGATCGGTTCAGGCACTCTGAGCGTGGCCGTCGCAGCGATTTCCCGAAGCCCTGCGGATTCGGCTTCGAACATTTCGAATCGCTCGGCCCGGTTGAGCTTGACAAAAAATGCCCGCTTCCCGCCTTCGATTCGCGACGCGGAATTGATCGATCCGCCGGCCACGGAAGTGCGTTTCGTAATTCTGAAATCCGGGCCGATCGCGGCCTCGATCGCTGTCCACACCTCGTGATCGTTCATACCGGTCGGTCAGTATTCGCTTTGAATTGGAAAGCCGATGCTTTCCGGTTCGATGGACGGATCATCATGATCGGTTTTCAATCATTCTCGTTTCTACAAAGCATAAACCGTAACCTTTCACGCTTCGCGTGGAATTCATTTAGAATACCCAACTTTCCGGCAGATCGGTTATCTCAGGTTTATACGTTAGCGATGATTTTCGCGTTCGAATTCAGACTAGTCGAGAGCTTTTCCGGCGGCCTGCCCGACCCGGATCGAATCCGTTCAGGAAACCACAGAATTGGAAGGTCGAAATGACGAAACCCGAAATCGTATTGGCATTCTACCTGGTTTCTCTGCTTCCAGCCGCAACCGGCTGCGGTCAAAAAGGCCCGTTGTACCTGGACAATACAGCGGATGAAACGGTCGAGCGCGTAACACCGGAAGAGGAGGCGCGCCAGAACGAGCTCAAGGACCTGGAACGGCGAAACGACAGCCAGCCGGACATCACCTACTGAAGCAAATGGACCATTTCAATTATCAGGGCGATCGATTGTTCGCGGAAGATGTGCCGGTCGCAAGAATAGCCGAGGCCTGCGGCACGCCCTGCTACATTTATTCCAGGGCCACGCTGGAGAGGCACTGGCATGCCTTCGATCGGGCGTTTGGCCGGCATCCGCACCTGATCTGTTACGCGGTGAAAGCGAATTCGAATCTGGCCGTGTTGAACCTTCTTGCCCGGCTCGGGTCGGGCTTCGATATCGTCTCCGCGGGGGAACTGGCGCGAGTGCTCAAGGCCGGAGGAAAGCCCGGGAACATCGTCTTTTCCGGGGTTGGAAAACGGGATGACGAGTTGCGTCTGGCTCTTGAAGCCGGGATACGCTGCTTCAATATCGAGGTGGACGACGAACTGGATCGCTTGAACCGCATCGCCGCG
>JAKEEL010000216.1 GCA_022616595.1 Methylococcaceae bacterium | reverse complement strand
CTGGTTGGGAGCACGCTGGAATATGCCGGTTTCGAAAAAACGACGACCCGCGAGGCGAGGCAACAATTGGATTCGTTCGCGAGACGGATATTGCCATCCTTGCCCCCGGATTCCCTGATCGACCATTGGGCGGGTCTGCGTCCCGGATCTCCTTCGGGCATTCCCACGATCGGACGCCATCCGGTTATTGCCAACCTGAGTTTCAACTGCGGACATTTTCGACACGGAATCGGGACCGGCCCCGCATCTGCGCGGCTGCTTGCCGACATTCTGACCAATCGCGGCCCCCGCATACCGCCGGAACCGTATGCGGTCGCGCGGAATCGCTGAACACCTCGTTCCGCTCGAACCTTGTATCGCAATCGGCAGACTGTATACTGTATAATTGTAATAATCCTGGCCGGTGTAGCTCAGTCGGTAGAGCAACGCATTCGTAATGCGTGGGTCAGCAGTTCGAATCTGCTCATCGGCTCCAGCCTCTTGATCAATCTTGCCATTGTAATGCGTGGATGACGGACAATCAGATCTACAAGATTTCGTTTATGAATCAGAATGAAGTCTACGAAATTTACGCAAAGCACGTGTTTCAGGGTGACTTATACGGATTTGTCGTCGCGGAAGACTTCATCTTCGGTGAAAACACCACGATTGTCGTCGATCCATCGGAAGAAAAACTCAAGTCGGAATTTTCGGGCGTCAAACGTTCTTTCATCCCGATGCACGAAATCATTCGCATCGACCAGGTGGAAAAACGCGGGACGGTGAAGATATTGCCGCTGCCGGCCAAATCCGATGCGCATTCCAGCCCTGTGCGCATCCATGGTCCAGAGCGCAAATAAGATTTGCGGTGATTTCGTTTATTTAACTACTTTCAGTCTAGGCTTGGAGGGCTGGCTTCTTTCGATTTTGGAGCCCTGAGACGAACGCGGCGGAGGCAACTCGCCATCGTCGTCGTCAAAAATCATCCCTTTCCCGTTTTCCTGTGCATAGATTGCAAGAACCGCCGAAACCGGGATTTCAACCTTCATCGGAACCCCGCCAAAGCGTGCATGGAATGTGATCTCGGAATTTCCGATGATCAAGGTCTGAATCGCCCGGGGACGAATGTTCAAAACGATCCGTCCTTCTTGTATAAACTGTTCGGGAACTACGGTTTTTTCATGCTCGGCGTTCACCAACAAATAGGGCGTCAGGCTATTATCCAGAATCCACTCGTAAAGCGACCGGATCAGGTAGGGTCTGAGCGACGTCATCGTCAGGCCGAAAGGCGCAGCGCATGGCCGGCCAGATCGCTCTCCTGTTCGCTCAGGCTTTCCCGGAATGAACTGCGAGCGAATACGCGGTTCGCGTATAGTCTGACCGATGACGCCTGTTTCGGGAGATCGATCCCCAAACCCGGAAGGCGCCAAAGCAGGGGCGCGAGCGCACAGTCGATCAATGAAAACTCGTCCCCCATGAAGTAGGGCTTCGCGGCAAATATGGCCGCCGCGGCAACCAGACTTTCGCGCAACATTTTTTTGGACCGGGCGGCTTTCTTGTCGTTGGCATCATTGATGTCGTCAAGCAGTGTGTACCAATCCTGTTCAAGACGATACACGATCACTCTGGATTTTGCGCGCGATACCGGATCCATCGGATGCAGTGGCGGATGCGGAAAGCGTTCATCGAGATATTCCATTATGATCCCCGAGTTATACAACACGAGGTCCCGATCAACCATCGACGGTAGATTTCCGTAGGGATTCAGTTCCATGAAATCCTCCGGAGGATCGGCGGGATCGACATAAATAATCTCCGCGGAAATCCCTTTTTCAGCCAAGACCAACCGCGCCCGATGACAAAAAATACCGGTAGGCGACGAATACAACGTCATTGCCGACTTGCGGCTTGCTAGATTTGCCACGATATCCTCATTGCTTGATTTTCGAGTATTCCGCGGCCGCATTTTATCATGTTTTTGCATCGATCGATCCGCCCGCCTCAACAATCGCTAGGTCTGCCCTTTACCCACAAGTTGATCTGAAGCAATTCAGGTCTCCGCGGACAGAGCAAAGCCGAGACACATGAACTGGAATTCGGTGTACCCTTGCCAAAGGAGTTGGTGTCCCGATGGCGGGTCGTTGGCCGCCAGGGCCAGGCTGGTATGCAAGTGCAGGCCACGGCTCTTGGCGCCGGTTTGGTTGCGGCCAATCACCCCCAGTCCCTGAACTGATCGAGGCGATTGTAATCCGGGTCGCTGCCGTCCTGTACGCACCGCACCACCTTTTGTGCCATCATCCGGCGCACCGTGCGATGGAAAGGGCGAAAACCCGTACCGGATTGAAAGTAACGGTGGATATTTTGACCGGCGTCTACGCCACGGGAAAAAAGTGTGCCGCGCATTTCCTCGAAACCATGAAAATCGTCTTTGACGACTACCTCCCTCGCTGGAACTATCGCGCCATCCCTCAACAATATTGATTTCGGGAAGTTATTTTTAACCAAATCCTAAATCGCCGTCTGATCCGGTGAAGGTAACGCCCCGCACCGAACGCGCCAATTAAGTATCACGGTCCACTGGCCCATCTTGATTTCGGTCTCGCTGTTAGCGCATCTGATCGAAAGTAATTGCGTTTTTCCAAAAAGGTTCGTTGTGATGAGGCAAAGAGTGTACGGATTCGAATTGATCCGCGCGGAACACCATGATTGACAAGGTATCGGTGTTTTAGTAGTTTTGCGGTTCGATAGAAGAGGCATCTTTTTTGACCAATACCCGTCAGACAATTTTCAAAACATCGGAGAGACCGTCATGGAAGTAGATTTTGTGATTTCCACCCGCCGCATCGTCAGAGGAGAGTTCGGTTCGGAACCCGGCTCCAGCCGATACCTGATCGTTCCCAGGGAAGAAAATCCCCAGCCCGGTCACGGGGTATCCGCCGCGGTCTGGGTCAATCAAATCCAGTCGAGTGCCACCTGGGGCGAAGATCCGCGAAGAGGCGGCGCTCCACGCGGCGATATCCTTTTCTTTGTGCATGGGTTCAACAATACTCAACAGGATATGATTCGCCGCCACAGACTGATCGAAGCCAACCTGAAGGCCAAAGGATTTAAAGGCGTGGTCGCATCATTCGACTGGCCGAGCGCCGGAGTTGCGCTCAATTATCTGGAAGACCGGCATGATGCCAAGCAGGTCGCCGGGGAATTGGTCGATGGCGGCATTCGGATGCTCGCAAAAGGGCAACAGTGCGATTGCTCCATCAATGTTCACACCTTGGGGCATTCCACCGGCGCCTACGTGATCCGGGAAGCCTTCGACGATGCGGACGACACGGCCCTGGATAATAATGCCTGGATCATCAGCCAGACTGTTTTCGTTGCCGGAGACGTTTCGTCCGATTCATTGAGCGCCAGCAATCCCAGTTCCGAGGCATTGTATCGCCACTCGACCCGGGTCACCAATTATTCGAATCGCTTCGATTCGGTGTTGAAACTTTCCAACGCGAAACGAGTGGGCCTGGCGCCGCGGGCCGGCCGCGTGGGACTACCTCCGGATCCCCCGGACAAAGCTGTCAATGTGGACTGTTCCGATCGATTTGAACAACAAATGGAAAACGCGGAGCGTGACAGTGATTCGAATTTCGACCGCTCCGGTCATTCCTGGTATTTCAACGATCCGCGTTTCTACGAGGATCTGCTCGAGACTCTCAAAGGAGATGTCGATCGCGATCGAATCCCGACGCGGCGCCCGGATGCACAACTGGGCCTGGTGCTTCGAACCGAATGACCGTGTTTTTGTTTTCGACCGCGGACACCCTGCCATTCGACGCGGGCCTT
>JAKEEL010000215.1 GCA_022616595.1 Methylococcaceae bacterium | reverse complement strand
GATCAACAGGCGCGTAGCTCAGTTGGTTAGAGCACCACCTTGACATGGTGGGGGTCGTTGGTTCAACTCCAATCGCGCCTACCAGTTACCTAAAAGCATCGCATTGCGGTGCTTTAATTTTTTTAAAGATCATTTTATCTTGTCCATTTTACCTCGGTGTAGTCTTTAAAAATGCCGACAATTTCCTTACCGGACGGTTCGAAACGCCAATTCGGCGGTTCCGTGACCATAATGGACATCGCCCGGGAGATCGGCCCCGGTTTGTCGAATGCCGCGATTGCCGGGCGGGTGAATGACAAGCTGGTCGATTGCGGATTCCGCATCGATCAGGATGCGAGCGTTTCGATCATCACCGGGCGGGACGAAGAAGGCTTGGAGATCATTCGCCATTCAAGCGCGCATTTGCTCGCGCAGGCCGTCAAGCGACTGTTTCCGAGCGCCCAGGTCACCATCGGTCCGGTGATCGAGGACGGGTTCTATTACGATTTCTCATTCGAGCGACCGTTTACTCCAGTGGATCTGGAATTGATCGAAAAGGAGATGCAAAGAATCGTTGACGAGGGAATCGATGTGAGCCGACAAGTGCTGGAACGCGATCAAGCAGTCGGTTACTTCGAGGAACTGGGAGAACACTACAAGGCTCGGATCATCCATGATCTGCCGGAAGGCGAAGTCATTTCCTTGTATCGCCAGGGTGATTTCACCGACTTGTGCCGCGGCCCGCATGTGCCGAACACCGGCAGGCTCGGTGCGTTCAAATTGATGAAAATCGCCGGAGCTTACTGGCGCGGTGATTCCAAAAACGAGATGCTGCAGCGGATTTACGGAACCGCCTGGCCCGATCAAAAGGCTCTGAAGGCCTACCTTCATCGTCTCGAGGAAGCCGAAAAACGCGACCATCGCAAACTTGCCAGGACCCTGGATCTGTTCCATACCCAGGAAGAAGCGCCGGGCATGGTTTTCTGGCATGACAAGGGTTGGACCCTGTATCGATTGATCGAGCAGTACATCCGGGAACAATTGCGGGAACGCGGGTACATCGAAGTCAGAACCCCGCAAGTGGTCGATCGCTCGCTTTGGGAACGATCCGGGCATTGGGATAAATTCGGCGACATGATGTTCGCGACCCATTCCGAAAATCGCGATTACGCGATCAAGCCCATGAATTGTCCGTGTCACGTCCAGATTTTCAATCAAGGCCTAAAAAGCTATCGGGAATTGCCGATCCGAATGGCGGAATTCGGTTCCTGTCACCGCAACGAACCATCGGGTACCCTGCATGGCTTGATGCGGGTTCGGAATTTCGTGCAGGACGATGCGCATATTTTTTGTACCGAAGACCAGATTCAGGATGAAGTTTCGGCATTCATCGATCTCTTGTTCGAAGTCTATAATGAGTTCGGCTTCGAGCAGGTCCCGATCAAATTGTCGACCCGCCCGGAAAACCGGGTGGGCAGCGATGCGGTTTGGGACAGGGCGGAAAGAGCCTTGGAACGGGCGCTCGAAAACAAAGGGTTGGAGTGGGAATTGCAGCCCGGCGAAGGGGCCTTTTATGGCCCGAAGATCGAGTTTTCCCTGAAGGACTGTTTGAACCGGATATGGCAATGCGGCACGATCCAGGTTGATTTTTCGATGCCGGAACGTCTCGGAGCCCACTATATCGCCGAAGACAGCTCGAAACAGGTCCCGGTCATGCTGCACCGAGCCATACTCGGGTCCTTGGAGCGATTTATCGGCATCCTGATCGAACATCATGCCGGAATGTTTCCAATTTGGCTGGCGCCGGTTCAGGCGGTCGTGCTCACGATTACAGATCGTCATGCCGAATATGCCGGAGAAATTTATGGAAGCCTTAAAAAACAAGGATATCGAGTAAATTTGGACTTGAGAAATGAAAAGATCGGATTTAAAATCCGCGAGCATTCAATCCAACGGATTCCATATCTATTGATTGTTGGAGATCAGGAAACGGCGAATCGTACGGTATCGGTGCGGACTCAAAAAGGGGTGGATCTGGGTTCTTGGAGTTTCGATGACTGTGGGAATCGACTGAAGTACGAAATCGACGAACCGAATTAACGAATTAGGAGGAACAGGATATCGCTGCAAATAAAGAAACACGGTTGAACGACGAGATCACCGCTCCAATCATTCGACTGATCGGCGCGAACGGAGAGCAGGCTGGAGTGGTTTCGCTGGAAGAGGCAAAAAAAATTGCCGTCGAAGCCGATTTGGACCTTGTCGAGATCTCGCCGAATGCCGAGCCGCCGGTCTGCCGCGTAATGAATTATGGAAAATACCGGTTTGAACAGAATAAAAAGCAACAGGCGGCAAAGAAGAAGCAGAAGCAGATTCAGGTCAAGGAAATCAAATTCAGACCGGGTACCGAAATCGGGGACTACCAGGTTAAAATGCGAAGTCTGGTGCGTTTTCTGAACGACGGGGACAAGACCAAGATCACCGTTCGCTTTCGAGGACGGGAAGTCGCGCACAGGGATCTCGGCATGGATCTGCTCAAACGCATCGAGAACGAGCTGGAAGAACTCGCGACCGTAGAGCAATATCCCAAGATGGAAGGCAGGCAGATGGTCATGGTGCTTGCCCCGAAGAAAAAGAAGTAGTTATTTTTGGAGTTTTCGTATGCCTAAGATAAAAACCAACCGTGGAGCAGCCAAGCGTTTCAAGCGCCGCGCGTCCGGGGGATTCAAATGCGGCTCGTCTCACAGACGGCACATTTTGACAAAAAAGAGCACCAAGCGGAAAAGGCACTTGCGCCACCCGGCACAATTGCATGCTTCGGATGTCAGAAGCGCGGCCCGGATGCTGCCTTATAGTTGATCCAGAAGAATAAATTTTTGAGGAAGTATCATGCCAAGAGTAAAGCGCGGGGTTACCGCAAGAGCCCGGCATAAGAAAGTCCTGGCCGAGGCGAAAGGTTACTATGGAGCCCGGAGTCGGGTTTTTCGAGTTGCGAAGCAGGCGGTAATCAAAGCCGGTCAATATGCCTACCGTGACCGCAAGCAAAGAAAAAGACAATTCCGCCAGCTGTGGATCACCCGTATCAACGCCGCGGCCCGTGAATGTGGATTGTCCTACAGTCGCTTCATGGACGGGCTGAAGAAAGCCTCGATCGAGATCGATCGAAAGGTACTGGCCGACCTTGCTGTCAAGGACAAGCATACCTTTGCCGAACTTGCCAGAATCGCACAAGGTTAGCCGGCCTCATTTGTTTGGAACGCCGCATACCAGATTTGCCTAAGCGGTCATGGATCCGAGCAACACTCCGGAAAATGCAAGTAGCGTAGGGTGTACCGACGAAGGAGGTGCGCCAATCCGTCTCGATGCAATACTTGGCGCAGCCTGTGAGCGACTGGCTGCGGCCAATAACTTGAAGGAATTGGATGATGTAAGAGTCCACTACCTCGG
>JAKEEL010000214.1 GCA_022616595.1 Methylococcaceae bacterium | reverse complement strand
TGATCGACCAGCCGCTCGATCAGATAATGCGCGCGTTCGAGCCCGTCTGCCTGAATCACCGTGACCAGAGCATCGAGCCATTCCTGGGTTTCCCCGGGGTCCAGGTCATCGTCGCTCGCGGCATGGTGAATGAGTTCGGGTAGTGCAGACATGGATTCAGACTCCGATAACCGCTACTTGATCCATTCAATTCCAGTAGGTACGAGCACGAGCCGCGCAGCTAAACAGAACGACAAAAACCGGTGCGCGGAGCTTAGCCACCCGTTACGCTCATATGCCTGAAAATGACCGGTTTCGCGCGAAGGTCGAATTCATGCCTTTCGGGTTTGATCGCCATCGCGGCGACGATCGATTTTTTCAAAGTGTCCGGATCGCCCGGATGGCTGCGCAACACGCGTTTCAGATCGACCGAATGCTCGTTCCCGAGGCAAAGCAGCAAGCGGCCTTCGGCGGTCAGTCTGACCCGGTTGCAGGACGCACAAAAGTTGTGGCTGTGCGGGGAAATAAAGCCGACCCGGGTTCCCGCTCCGTTGATTCGGTAATAGCGCGAAGGACCGCCGGTCGTGTCGGTTGTCGGGACCAGTTCGTAGACCTTCGCGAGATCGGCCTTGATCCGGTCGCTCGGATAATAAGCCTCTGCCCGGTCGTGATCGTCGATCAAACCCAGCGGCATCTCCTCGATGAAACTGATATCGAGACCGCGCAGGAGCGCGAAACCGACCAAATCGCAAACCTCGTCGTGGTTGCGGTTCTTCAGCACGACCGTATTGATCTTGATGCGACCGAAACCGGCTGCGCGTGCCGCCTCGATACCGCGCAGCACCTTGTTCAGGTCGCCGACGCGCGTCATCTCGGTAAATTTATCGGGCTTCAGGGTATCCAGGCTGATGTTGAGCCGTTTCACGCCGGCCTGTTTCAGATCCCGGGCGGTCGTTTCGAGCTGGGAACCGTTCGTGGTCATCACGAGTTCGTTCAATCCTTCCAACTGCCCGAGCCTGCCGAGCAAATCGACCGCGCCGCGGCGAACCAGCGGCTCACCCCCGGTGATGCGGATTTTTTTCACGCCAAGCTCGACGAAGACTTGAGCCACCGAGTAAATTTCTTCGAGAGTCAGGATCTGGGCGCGGGGCAGAAAGGTCATTTCTTCGCTCATGCAATAAACACAGCGAAAATCACAGCGATCGGTGATCGAAATCCGTAAATAATTCACCGTTCTGCCGAAACGATCGATCAGAATTTCCGGATGGGAGTCATGCATTACCGAATATAGCCGTACCGAAAAACCTAGGAGTTCGAGATTGGGTTATTCTCTCATGTCTCTATTAAGATTCGCAAAACCAATCCCTGGCGCTGAAACATGAGAACACCGCTCCCGTAAATTTAAGACACGAAAAGCAGCGCGCTGTTCTCGCACCATCCATCAGAATGATCCAGGAACGCCTCGCTCAAGGAACAATGCTTCGCAGGGTGCTCTTCGAAGCACGCATCGATTGAACAATCAAGGCTTCAAATTTATTGGAGAATGGTGTTAAATCTGCAATTTCCGCTCGCTGGATCACAAATTTCACAAAAAATCGATTCGTATCGAGAAAAAACCAACGCTTCCAAGCGATTTTGGCTTGCCTGGCCTCGAGTTGCAATAACTCACGGACGGTTTGGCCGGTTCTGGCACAACAACCAAAATAAACTGCTCAATAATTAGAATCCAAAGGCTACTCATGTCCTATATCTACCGGCTTTTCTTGAAAGGGCTGTTTACGGTACTTCCGGTTCTTCTGACTTTCTACCTGATCTACTGGATCGTCTATTCGGTGGAACGCCTGCTGAATCGCTACGTCGTGGCCCTGACTCCGGACTTTCTGCATTTTCCGGGCATGGGAATTTTGGCCGCGGTCGCGCTGTTGATCGGGGTCGGATTCCTGATGAACCACTTTGTCAGTGATCGACTTTCCGGGTTTTTCGAGAATCTCTTGACCAGGATCCCATTGATTAAAACGTTCTATCGGCCGCTCAAGGACTTAACGCACCTCTTCGCCAAAAAGCCGAATCAGTCGATGCAACGCGTGGTGCTGATCACTCTGCCAGGCTTGAATATCAAACTGCTCGGACTCGTGACCCGGGATAAATTCGACGACCTTCCCGATCGCAGCATTCCCGCAGACCACCTGGCTGTGTATTTGCCCGGCAGTTATTTTCTCGGCGGCGTCACCCTGATCGTACCGAAAGACCAACTGCAGGAATTGGACATGCCCGTGGAACAAGCGGTCAAGCTCGCGTTAACCGGTTGGATCAAGGGTGAGCTTTCCAATCTTGACGATCCCGCCAGCAAAAGATTGACCTGAATTTTGCTGGAATCCGTAAACTTAGTGGATTGGCGGCCGGAACACGAAATTTAAAAAACAGTTATGAATGAAAGACTTGCTTCCTTCGTCCACTCGATTGAACCGAATCGCGATTACCGCACGCTAACGACGCAAAACCTCTGCAATGACATCGTTAACTATTACGACAGCTGCTATTGGGATTATCGCTTCGCCTGGGCCAACTCCAAAAACCTGGCGCTGCATTACGGATATTGGGACTCCGATATCCGCAGCCACAGCGATTCCCTATTGAAAATGAACGAGGTGCTCGCGCAACAGGTCAGTATTTCGGAATCCGACTATATCCTGGATGCCGGATGCGGTCTCGGAGGCAGCGCGATCTGGCTTGCGGAGCACTATGGGGCCCGGGTGCTCGGCATCACCCTGAGCGAAAAACAGGCCAATCTCGCGACACGATTCGCAATAAAACGCGGCGTCTCGGGGCTTGTGAAATTCCAATCCGCGGACTTTTGCCATACTCCTTTCGAAGACGGCTGTTTCGATGTCATTTGGGGCCTTGAAAGTGTTTGTTACGCGGTAGAAAAACGGGCCTTCGTTCAAGAAGCCTACCGGTTGCTCAAAGATAACGGCCGGCTCGTGATCGCGGACGGCTTCGCCAAGCGCCGCGAATTTACCGAAAAGGAGTGGAAACTGATCCTGACTTGTCTGAACGGCTGGTCCGTCCCGAATCTCGCCACAGCCGATGAAATGAAACGCTATTTCAAAGATTCGGGCTTTGGCAATATCGACTATCAGGATATTTCGGAGTATACGATGCGCTCCGCCAAGCACATGTACCGAACCGCATTGATCCATTATCCCCTGCAAAAGATTTCCCGCATCTTGCGGCTTCGGACCGACATTCAGAACGCGAATTATCTGGCCGGACTTTACCAGTATCAGTTGATGAAAAACGGACTATCCGGCTACGCTATTGTAAGTGCCCTCAAGAACCCGTTCTTGAATTAGATTCAATGGCAGCATTTCGAGCAGATATACTTTTCGTAAAAGGATCTTCGCCGGAAGCCTCTGCATCAAAGTGATAATACTTCCTGGCCAACTTTCGGTAGCGAAGCGGGGTTGCGGGAGTCTCAATGGATCCGGGCGAAATCAGAATCGCCCCCGAATCCGCAGTATTGTAGATTGTGGCTCCGACCCGCTCAAGCCTTTGGACGACTTGCGGGCGAGGGAAACCATAGCGGTTGCGGTAACCGGCCGGGACCAGCGCGTATTCGGGACGGACTGCTTCGAGAAAATCAAGGGTGGATGAGGTATTGCTGCCGTGGTGCGGAACCACCAGGTAATCGCTCTCGAGTAGGGTCCCATAGCGCTCGACCAATGCGCGCTCGGCCTGTTTCTCGATATCGCCGGTCAGCAGAATGGCGTTCGAGCGCGAGGTGACCTTGAGCACGCAGGAATTGTCGTTTTCCCGCTCTGAATGTCCGGTCAAGGGGGCCAGCATCCGGAATTCGACGCCATCCCAGGTCCAGCGCTGGCCGGCTTTGCATTCGCTGACCGGCTTCCAGTGGATCGAATGGCCCGGACTCGTATAGATCGTTTCGATATGGATCAGTTCGTTCAGGGAATGCGCGCCGCCCAGGTGATCGTTGTCGCCATGACTGATGACCAGCCGGTCGATCGAATGAATATCGCGGCTTCTCAGAAAAGGTGCGACCACGCCCGAACCCATATCCAGGCGATCGCTGAATCGCGCTCCGGTATCGAAAACCAAGGTATGCTTGGCCGTCTCGACGACAGCGGCCAGACCCTGGCCGACATCCAGCAAGGTAAAACGGAATTCGCCGGACTCCGGGGAATCGACCGGAGCGAAAAACATCGGCAACAGCATCGTGGCGCCCAACCATCGCGCCGGAATCCCGCGCGGTGCGAACAGCAGCAACAATCCGGCGGTTGCGAGGACGGCGACGCCTAACGAAGGCGGTCTACCCGGCCATTGGGCGAAAGAGAGTTCCGAAAGCCATTCGAGACAGGGCCAGAGCAATTGCAGCGCGAACCCGCTCGCCGCGAGCAGTGCGATTCCGGCTTGCGGAATGATCAGCATCAGGATCGTACCGAGCAGACAACACGGGACCACCAGCAGGCTGACGAGCGGTACGGCGACCAGATTCGCGAGCGGAGCGATCAGGGAAACCTGCTGGAAGTAAAGCAGCAGCAACGGGGCGAGCCCGGCCGCGCTGGCAATATGAACGAT
>JAKEEL010000213.1 GCA_022616595.1 Methylococcaceae bacterium | reverse complement strand
TTCGCCATCCCTTAGGGATCCCCTGGAAAGAGATCTCGGCAACCATTCACGAAACCGGCGGACGGGCCCTCGGAATAACGGCCTTGGTTGGTTTTCTCATCGGCATAGTAGTCAGTTACCTATCATCGCTTCAGTTGCGAACTTTTGGCGCAGCCATTTATATTGTCAACATTCTGGGATTAAGCATCATTCGCGAATTGGGGCCCTTGCTGGCGGCAATCCTGGTGGCGGGACGCTCCGGCTCGGCAATGACTGCCAGCCTGGGCGTGATGCGCGTCACCCAGGAACTTGACGCCTTGGCGGCGATGGGAATTTCCCATTCCCAGCGCCTGATCTTACCCAAGGTCGTGGCTTTGTGCATCGCCATGCCCTTGTTAGTGGTATGGACCGATCTGATCGCTTTGATCGGCGGTGCCGTGGCCGCCAATATGGAATTGGAGATCAGCATGCACCAGTTTATGCTTAAACTGCCCAGCGCGGTGCCTGTATCGAACTTCTTCATTGGCTTAGCCAAGGGATCTGTGTTTGGGCTGTTCATAGCCCTGATTGCCTGCCACTTTGGGCTACGCATTAAACCTAACACCGAGAGCCTGGGCAACGAAACCACGAATTCCGTGGTTGCGTCCATCACACTGGTCATATTGCTGGATGCTGTTTTCGCCATTGCCTTCAAGGGCGTGGGTTTATAATGAATGATGAAAATATAATCAACATGGAACAGATATGGACGTGCTTCGGCGAGACCGTTGTTCACCGAGATATCAGCCTGCGCCTGCGAAGAGGGGACATCCTGAGCCTGGTGGGCTCGTCCGGCTGCGGCAAAACTCTTCTAATGCGCGAGATGATCGGTCTGCATACGCCCACCCGGGGACGTGTGGAGCTATTCGGAGAATCGCTGAAGGAAGTGGACGATGCTCGCCGCCAACAACTGCGCAACCGCTGCGGGATGCTTTTTCAGAGCGGCGCGCTTTTTAGCGCTTTGAACGTGTTCGACAATATTGCTTTTCCCTTGCGCGAACTCCATTTCCAGGACGAGGAACTGATCGGCCAATTGGTGCGGATGAAGCTTGCCATGGTGGGCTTGCGTGCCGAGGACGGCCTGCTCATGCCCGCTGAACTGTCCGGCGGGATGGTGCGTCGAGCCGCGCTAGCCCGCGCGCTGATCATGGAACCGGAATTACTGTTTCTGGACGAGCCGACTTCCGGACTGGATCCTGTATTAAGCGAAGAATTCGTGAACCTGCTGTCCGAACTACACCAGGAGTTGGGCTTCACCGTATTGATGATCACCCACGACCTGAACACCTTGAGTGAATTACGTTCCAATGTGGCGGTGCTTGCCGATCAGGGATTGGCGGCCCACGGGAGCATCGAGCAAGTTCTGGATAGCTCCCATCCATTCGTTCGCCGTTTCTTTCACGGCAGGCGTGCCAAACTTTTGTTTAAGGAGAACACCTGACATGGGTAAGGAAACCTATGCACTCCTGACTGGCTTATTCGTATTAACCCTGGGCTCTGCACTGGTCGCCGCCAGCATCTGGCTAGGGCACTACGGTGAGGAACGCGATGTTTACCTCGTCGTCACACAGTCCTCTGTCTCCGGACTCAACCCGGAATCGACTGTGCTGTACCGTGGTGTCCAGGTTGGCAAGGTATCTGCGATCAGCTTTGATCCCATGAATTCGAGAAACATCCTGGTTCGAATAGAAGTTGACAAAGGATTGCCCATCACTCTTGGCACTTACGCCATGCTACGTGTGCAAGGCCTGACAGGGCTCGCACAAATCGAATTGGGCGATTCGGGTGAAAATCAACAACCCTTGCTCACGAATAACGCGAATCCCGCCCAGATTCCTTTACAGCCTTCCCTGATCGACAAGCTTGCTGATTCGGGAGGGAACATTCTCCTTGGTTCGCAGGAACTCATTGCCATCTAAATGACTTGCTGGATGACGAAAACCTGCGCCGGGTGAAGGTAATCCTCACGAATATGAAAACCGCAACCGGACGGCTGGCAGACCTGGAAGAGCGAATGGAAAAGGCTTTCGTCCAAGTGGACCAAGCCGCAGTAAAGGTCAAGGGGGCCGGCGAGGAAGTGCAAGCCGCTGGATTAAAAGCGCAAAAAACCCTGACTCAATTCGACTCGGTAGCCAGGGAATTGGGGAAATTGTCCGGGCGCATACAAACCCTCGCCGAAAGCGCCAATGCTCTGGCTCTCTCAGGCAAGAATGCCACGGATATCATGACTCAATCGACCTTGCCTCGTTTAAATACCGTACTGGAGGAGCTTAAGGTCACATCCTTTCAAATCCGTACCCTTTCCGGCCTTTTGGAAAAAGATCCCCAGATGCTGCTCTATGGGCGTCAACCGCTCGAACCCGGACCGGGAGAACCCGGTTATCAGGAGTCACGCTAATGAACTTAATTTCAAGACCCGCCTTATTGGCGATTGGTCTTATTATTTCGGTATCCTCTTGCAGCCTGTTTCCGGAGCGTCCTTCTTCGCTTGCTCTGCACGATTTCGGCTCAAGTGAAAAGTTTACCGCTTCTCAATCCGGCGGTTCGGAAGCAAGTGCTTGGTCGACGGTGTCGGTTGAAGCTCCAGAATGGCTGCAAAATGAAAACATTCGGTACCGCCTGCTGTATATCGATCCCACCCGGGTACGCTTTTATGCCCAAGACCGCTGGTTGGCTTCGCCCCCTGCCATGCTGGCTCAGCGTCTGTCCGTGACTAACGGCACACACGGCTGGCGGCTGAAAATACGACTGCTGGAGTTCGAACAGATTTTCGATGGGCCGCAAAGGGCGAGGGTGATACTGGCTTTTCGCGCCTCGGTCCAACCGCCCACTGGCGAAGAGATCGTTGCCGACAAGTTATTTAACCTCTCTCTTCCTTCGCCCACGCCCGATGCGGCAGGCGCGGTAACTGCCTCGGCTAAATTGGTCGATGAAGCTGTCCACTCGCTGCAAACCTGGTTCACGGAATTGCCTGCCCAACCCTAACAGGAGTGATAGTCAAATCTGATGTCTTTTACCTCGAACCATGCGGTACATGCCGGACATCCCTCGTCCGGCACCCTCCTCGGGCGGCGGAGCCGTGCAAATCGGCTGTCCTCGGGATTTGTCGTAGCTGAACGCATCATATGCGGACTTGATCGGATTTTCAGGTTGCGGAATAACAATGCACTCGATATTTCAGATCACATCGTCAGAAATTCAAGCGCTAAACGACGAACAGGCGCGCACACTCTTTGCGCGGCTGTGGAAGACAGAATTACATCTCAGAGGCAATGGCACTAACTCAGTAACTTGGGGCGGCGACCAAAGGGCGAAAGATGGCGGAGTCGATGCACTTAAAAGATCGCTTACGAAGTTTCGAGTACCTTTCGCTTGAAGAAAAAAGGCGGTTGATTTTTCCTATTCACCGCAGGAAGAGTTCAGGCGCCCGAAGGATGCCCTTATATCATTTGCGCAACGTTGGCCGCCGCACGCTTTACGTCCAGGAATATCAGCCCCAGTTTCGCGTTGGGTTTGGCCATCACCGTGAGAACCGCTTGCTTGCCGGCGTAGGTCATCAATACGTAACCGTTATTTCCCTTGATCAGCACCTGTTCCAACTCCCCCCTTGCCAGCTCCTGCGCGGTACGGTCACCCAGAGAGAGCATCGCGGCGCTCATTGCACCGACTCTGTCCTCATCCATCCCCTGCGGCAGGAGTGATGCCATCATCAAGCCGTCCGTGGATATAATCCCGGAAGCCTCGATATCCGCGGAAGTGCCGTTGAGATCCGACAGAACCGAACTTAGTAAATCTTCTCGCATAACTTTATCCTCGTAGTTACTCCCGTCGCTTATGGACTGCGGCCATTTATCCGAGCCCCTTCGCAATACCATGCCTAATTCAATGTGGAGACCGCGTAACGCATGCTCAATGTCCAAATCAATTCGACAAATTCCGGCCTGTTGAACCGCGGAAGACCGGATAAAACCAACACGAACCGCTGTTTCGCAATATACAGAGGCCAGAAACCGATCTTGCTGCATCCTCCGGCATCACTGAGCGCCCAGGCAGCGCTGCTCAGACCCAGATTATTGGCCAACAGACCCGATCGCCTTTCATTAAGATTCGCAAGCTCCGCACTCAGCGCCGAAAGTTCTTCCGCGACCTCATGCGGAAATCCGTTCGCCGCGAGATAAAACCCCTGGCTCTCGGCCAGCAAGACTTTTCCGCCATCGGTGAGTTTAGCCAAAAGCCGGGGCAAGAGTTCTTCCAAGGGCAGTTTCGGACACCTCAGAGGTCTCTCAACCCCCTGTACCCAAGTCAGCTGTTGGATATGGTGCAAGAGGTTCACAGCCTTGTCCCGATCCTCCAGACCGCTCCAATTCTGAACACCCCGCAACGAAAGCCGGGGCGTTGTGTCGTTCTGAAACAAAGCTCGCACAAACCTTCGGGCCGGATCTTCGTCTATGCTCGAAATCGCGTGAAAAGCGCCGCCCGGGGTCGGATGTACAAACAAATTTTCCGCCAGTTCGAATTTTTCCATGTCAAGTCTCTTCCAGCCCGGGATCGATCGAGTAAAGCAGCGATTGAACCAGAAGCGACACATCATTCTTCACGCGTGCGTCGATCTCGAACACCGGGGAATTGATCCCGCAATTCTTCAATTGCGTATGGTAGTCTTCGATCGCCGGGGTGGGGCTCAAATCCATTTGAGTCACACCGATCACAACCTTGGTTCTGCCGATGAATTCTTTAAAGGCGCCGAGGAAAAAACGCAGGTCTGTAAAGGGATCAGATCGGGTATTATCGAGCAACAAAATCAGTCCGATACCACCTTTCACCAGAATGTCCCACATAAAATCGAAGCGCTCCTGACCGGGCGTGCCGTACAGGTGGATCGCCTCGCCGCCGTCCAGATTCATGATCCCGTAATCCATCGCGACCGTCGTGGCCGATTTTCGATTGCGGGTCATGTCGCTGGCTCGCGCATCGGTGCTGACCGGAGGCACGTCGCTGATCGAAGCGATTGCAGTAGTTTTCCCGGCACCGACCGGCCCGGTAAATATAATCTTGTACTGACTCATCGTTGGTTCCATAAACCGTACCCGATCACCCGACTTTCAAGCGATTCAATATCTTTCGCAAGAGACCCGGACGTTGCTGTTCGACGCGTGCAGGACTGGCATTGTCCCGGCTTTGCGGATGGAGTGACTGGCCGGCCAGACCGAGCGCCATGGCCGCGCTGAAAAAGGAAAACACGTATTGCTGTCTGATATTAAGGGTCTTTGCAATCTCGATCAAAGTCATGGGTGCTTCGATCAACAACGCGGCGATGCGCAACGAATGCGGGATGTTCACGAATCGGCTCAGATTCGGCCATCGATCGAGGTGCACCGGCTGATCCAGTTGTATTCCTTCAGGAACCCGTCCGTTCGATGTCCAGAGTGCTACTTTCCAGACAAAAGCATCGATAGACTGAAATTTCCCGGGGTCACGATCGGCATTGATTCGATCCGGACTGATCGGCGAAATGATCGATCTTGGATTCAAATCCGCCCCGACCACGTCAAGATCCAATATCGAATGGATCGGAACCACGCAAAACGCCCGAGTCTGGCGGTCATCCGCGTCAATCCAAACTTCATTGGAATGTGGAAATATGGTGATCGGCTGCCAACCGCAATTGAGTTGCAGAATCCGTTTGCGGGACCTCGCCAGCTTGACCGCCGATTCCACATAGGCCTGCAAATATTTGCGTTTGTCATAATGCGCTTTCGCGACCTGGTGCGGATCGTTGATGTTGATATCGGCGACCGCACCGACATAAGTTGAATAAGCCCTTTCGTCAAGCAGCATTGCAGTCTGGTGGGTCGATCGACGCGGTTCGATGCGTACTTTCGGCTTTCTTTCCTGAATCGCTGGCACGCGATCACGGACATCGGCATCGCGGTCCGTTTCAGGTTTTCCGTGAGGAATCTTTTCCCGATGCGTATCCGCCGGCGAAGCGCCAGCCGACAACATCGCTTTGGCTTCCGCAATCGCGGCCATCATCCCGGGCGCATTGATCGGCTTGGAGACGGTGATCGTTCCGGAAAGGTCCGTGCGCCGCAATGAACTGACCATCAACGGGCGGCCGGGGAATCGCGCGCGTTCCCTCTCAAACACTTCGAACGCATTGAGCCCATCCAGATCGATCAACGTGACTTCGGCGGTTTGTTCGTCAACCGGCACGGCCTGATTCCTGCACGGGCCTTGCAAAAACAATTTGAAAGTCGAGAGCGATCTGTCGTCCATGCCTCGAACATGGATGCGCAATGGACCATTCCGATCATCCTTCGCCATTTATGCGTTCTCCGAAAGTAATTCAGAAACCGCGGACCAATCAGCCGCCAAGGGAATTCCGGAATCCATCAATTCACGATAGAGCTTTTTGAAATTTTCGAGATCGCGTCCGGCCTGATACAATTCAAGCAATTCCGTTTGTATATCCATCCGTTCAGGATTTTCCAGAACGGCTCGTTCAAGGACCATGCGAGCCTCATCGATTTGACAGTATTCGAGATAGTCCCTGGCCTGCTGCAGGGGATCCCGGACATCGACTCCGGCACC
>JAKEEL010000212.1 GCA_022616595.1 Methylococcaceae bacterium | reverse complement strand
CCGCAGCAGCGCAAAAGGATCCATCCCGTGTTTCAGGATATGCGGATCGAATCGAATCGAAACGTGCCAGTTACCGCTTTTGACATTCTCTTGATGGTCATTTTCGCCATCGGCGCTGCGCACGCAGTTTTCCGTCGAACCGAAGTATGCAGAGTCCGGAAATTTCATTGGACCCGTCCAGTCTGGTTATTTCCATCAATACTGGTAATTTTTCAGTCTGAGAATAAATAATGCCGGGACGCAATCCTTTAGTCCGACGCGAGGTGATGATCGGTTACCGGGCTTGCTCGACCGGCCGGAATATCATATTGATTTTTTCTTGCAAGGTCGCCGCGGTGAAGGGTTTTATGATATATCCATTGACGCCGACTTGAGCGGCGCTGATAATCTGATCCCGTTTGGCTTCGGCGGTCAACATGAGCACGGGGAGGGTTTTCAGATCCGGATCGTTTCGAATTCTTTTTACCAAATCAAGCCCGTTTATGCCGGGCATGGATGGCCTGGAACGCATCTACAAGATGCGCAGGAAACACGGGCGGGACGATCTGGCCATCATCGGCCTGTCCGGGCAAAACAGCGGTTCATTGTCCGCACGCTTGCTCAAGGCCGGAGCCAATGATTTCCTCAACAAGCCATTTCTGGCCGAAGAATTGATCTGCCGTATCAATCAAAACATCGACCTCCTGGGCCAGATCAACACCATCCGCGATGCCGCAAACCGGGACTTTCTGACCCGGTTGTACAATCGGCGTTACTTTTTCGAGGCAGGCAAGACCCTGCTGGCCAACGCCCGCAGGGGCAATATCCAACTGGCGCTGGCCGTGGCGGATGTCGATCATTTCAAACGCGTGAACGACAGCCATGGACACGATGCGGGCGACCATGTGCTGCTGGCGGTATCAAGTACCTTGGAACAATCGTTCCGGCAAACCGACGTCGTCGCGCGATTCGGCGGTGAAGAGTTCTGCGTCCTGACAGTCGATCGCGATACAGACACCCCGGTGTCCGTGTTCGAGCGTGCACGAAGGCAGGTGGAAGCATTAACGCTCGAATGGGCGGGCAAACCGCTGCGCGTCACCTGTAGCTTTGGAGTCTGCATCGGCCACCGTGACAATCTACAGGAGATGATTCGAGTCGCCGATGAAGCTTTGTACCAGGCGAAGAACAATGGCCGGAATCGGGTGGTAGTCGCCTGACCGTTTTCGTCCGGATCGTAATGATCGATCTATATGCCGAGGCGGCTGGATAGGATCGGATGAGCGTACTTTTCATTCATCCCCCGCTGCAAACGAAAGTCAGTGGAGGCAATGTTTACAACCGGCATATTCTTCTGCAGGCACTCGAAAATGCTTATCCCCTGGTGTCGCTTCCGGTTAAAAAACGCGAAGTACGCTGCGCATTGTCCAGCCATATCGCTCGCCTGAAACCGCGGCTTTTGATCTGGGACAGTCTTTTTTTTGAGCTCATACCGAACCATACCGAACCGTCCTCAAAAATCACCGCGGCCTTGTTAATGCATTACCTGCCTTCACAGAATCCAAGTCTCGATCGCGCATCCGGGACGGAACTGAGACAATTGGAAGATACGGCGATCCGGAATTGCGAGCGCGTAATCTGCACCGGTTCTGCGACCTTCCGAACGCTTGCGGAACGGCACCCCGACAAGCCTCTATTTCTGTGCCGGCCGGGGGTTGGACAATATTTTCATCCCGCTGCGGAAGACGCTTTCAAGCCCGGAAGGAAAGAAAGAGTCGATTTGATCAGCGTCGCCAATCTCCTGCCCGACAAGGGTTATCGCGAGTTGCTTGAGGCGCTTTCCAATCTCCAAACGCAACCATGGACTTGGCACATTGTGGGCTCCGAAGGGGCCGATCTGTCCTTTAGCGGATGGTTCCGCGCGACCGCGCTGGCTAAGAATCTGCTGTCCCGAATTTGTTTTCACGGGGTTCTGTTTTCGGAACGGTTGGCAATTCTATTATCGAAAATGGACCTGTTCGTCAACGCGAGCCGTTACGAAAGCTACGGCATGGCGCTCGCCGAAGCAGTCGCCGCAGGCCTCCCGGCGGTATCCACACGCACCGGCGACGCCTCGGAGATGATCCTGGACGGACATTCGGGCTTTCTCGTACCGATCGCCGACCGTTCCGCGTTACAAAGTGCGCTCGAAGAACTGATTCGAAATCCGGACCTGCTGCACCGATTCCGAGAAAACAGCAGGGCCCGCCCCAGGCGGTCCTGGAGAAGCTGCTTCGAAAACTTCAAAGAGGCCTGCGACTTCCTTCCATGAACGGGCCCAGGCCGGAACGCAAACCAGCGATCGCGGATCTCTACGAACTGCTCCATTCGTTCGGGATCCGATTCGCGGCTAGCATCGCGCTGATTGGGGTGCTTGGAAACCGCCTGGATCTGGAAAAGGTTTTCCGCGCACTCCAAGGATTCGACGAGTCCGCGGGCCTCGCGATGTTCGGCGTGAATATCCTTTTGATCTTTGTGTTTGCGAAAAGATGGCAGGTCATTGCCTCGGGTCTGGACTTCGATTTGCCATACCTTCAACTGGTCCGAGCGATCTGGCTCGCATCCTTCCTGGGGCAGTTCGGCCCGACCTTGGTGATCGCGGAAGCTACTCGCTTTCAGTTGTTTAAAAAAAAGACAAGCGTGCCCAAGCTCATTGCCAGCCAAGTTTTGGACCGGCTTTCGGGACAAATCGTATTGTTTATGCTCGTGCTGCTGTTGTTTCCGTACTACCTGGCGCAGCTCGATGCAAAATGGCAAAAACTGTTATGGGTTATTCCCGGCGCGATTTTATTTGCGGCCTTTATTCTTCATTTCCTGGATCGAAGAATCCTTTCTCTGCCGCATTCGGACCGGGCGATTGAATTGCTGGGCAGGCGGGGATTGCCCGGCCACTACGGCCTTTCCCTGATCATCCAGATCCTTCTGGTCCTGAATTTCGGCCTCGCCGCGACGGGTCTCGGTATACGCGATCAATTATTGCCCATGCTGCTCATGGTCCCCCTGCTATTCGCCGCGATCACGCTCCTGCCGATTGCAATATCGGATTGGGGAAGCCGCGAAAGCGCCGCGGCTATCCTTCTGAGTTCCGGTGCTCTGGATGCCGAAACGGTCGTTTCAATCTCTGTGCTGTACGGATTGATCCACCTGCTGGCCGCATTGCCGGGCGGCTTGTTTCTTATGCACAGCCGGCTCCGCGATAGCCGACAGACCTCTTATGATAAACCCGAAGCTCGCGGTTAGATCCAAGGGTCGATTTTCAGAATTTCGACGATTTCGCCATTGCCCGGATCGATCACGGCCGTGAGGTCCCGATCCTTTTGAGTCGCGACCGGAAGAAAATTCAGGTGTCCCGCGGATGCCCCGTATCGGCCGACGAATTCATCGATCAGACCGCTGCTTTCGGGACGTTTCGCGCGTAATTCCGACAAGGGCTGGGATTTCTTCAGGATCGTATCGACCTGTTCGGCATAAGGCTGGTAATATTCCGGAAAACATTGCAGATCCCGCCCGTCGTCGATCGCCGAAAACAGAATTCGCTCGCGTTCTTTCGGGTCACTCGGAATTTTCGCGGCAACCAGTTTCGGTCCGTCCCACGGCAGTTCTTTGAATTCGTCAACGGTGACCCTGGCCAGCGATTGGGCGTCGATATCCAAAGCCGTCACGACATCGAAGCGGTCCTTGACAAAGACCATGTACACGGGCCGACCCTGAAACAATACGGATATTCCATAGACCAAGGCGGCGATTTGCAGCGCAGCAATGACGGACAGGTCGAATTTCAATCCCTTCTTGAAGGGCCGGTAAACGATCAGCGTCAGTAACGGACCGACGATCACATCGATCGCGATCAAGATCATGACGATTTTCTGGCCCCCCAATGCTTCGAACAAGGGAGACGGATACCAAACGAATAACATGGTTGACACGACGGTCAACGCGATTGCTGCACAAATCGAAAGATGGATGCCGGAGGCTTGCCAACGAGTCATAGTCTTTACTCTGCCCAATCGTTCAACGTAAATCGACATTTGAAAGTTCTTGCTCGAAGTGTAGCAAGATAATCAAGGCTTGCAGAGTGACGGACGCCAAGCCAATCCGCCTGTTCAAAAACCATTTATCCTCGATTCGAGTCTGGACTCTTCCGCGATCAGGCGGCCAAAGACTGGAACCTTTCCCGGTAACTGCTGTAGCAACGCGTATAAAAGTCTTGCTGCATGAGGCGCTTGCGCCATTCCGTGAGTTTCGGATAAGCCGACAAATCAATATCACAGAGTTCGACCGGATCCAACCAGGCGAGCAAAACAAAGTCGGCGAGCGTCAAATCATCCATCGCAAAATGCCGGTATTTTTCAAGCTGGTCATTGACGAGCGGCAGAAACCGGTCCATGAATTTAAGCCCCTCCTGCAAGGAACGCTCGTCTTGTTCCATGTTCATCACCTGGTAGAGAACTCGATTGAAAAAGACCCGTTCCATCGCCTTGGCGATATGCTGGGCCGCAAATTCGGTCCATTGTTCCACACGCGCCCGTTTCCGCAAATCGGACGGGTAGATGCTCGATCCCGCCTTATCGGCAAGATAGCGTGTAATCGCCCCGCTTTCAAACAGGATGAATCCCTCGTCATCGATCGCCGGCACCTTGCCGGCCGGATGAATCGCAAGATAGTCCTTGGTTTGTCCTTCACCCGCAAGCAGATTGACCGTGACATAATCGTATTCCAGTCCGAGGCTATTAGCGGTAAAGCGGACCCGATTGCTCCAAGTGGAACCGTCAAACCCATATATTTTCAACATAGCTGGTTTCCTCCAACGTCCCGAACAATTCGAATTTATAGTGAAATAAGCATACGCCGCGGACGAGCGCCGAATACCGCATACAAAAAATTCGACCGATGATCACCAGGAAAGGTTTCCTCGTCGTCAGCGGCGGACTTCATGACAATTGACAAGGGGGTGATAACGTGGAGCGGGAAACGAGACTCGAACTCGCGACCCCAACCTTGGCAAGGTTGTGCTCTACCAACTGAGCTATTCCCGCGTAATTGAAGTGGGCATTGTAACCGACGACTGTCCATTGTCAAGAACTCCGCGACTAGCGCCATGGAAAACCGCATCGGCGGTTGCCCGCGCGGATGAACCTACGGCCCGGGATACGGTTCCCGCGCTGCTTCGACCAGCCACACCCTCCAAACTGGCAGAGCGTGGCTTTCCGTTCCGGACAGAATTCCGGGCGTCAGAACATTAACTGTCCGCCATTCACGGCGATATCTGCTCCGGTGATGAAGGCGGCGGAGTCGGAAGTCAGGAAATCGACTATCCCGGCCACCTCCTCCACCGTGCCCAGACGACCGACAGGAATATCGGCAATGATCGCATCACGGATCTTTTCAGGAACCGCCATCACCATCTCCGTCGCGATATATCCGGGAGAAACGGTATTCACCGTAATCCCCTTGCGTGCAACCTCCTGCGCGAGGGCCATTGTGAAGCCATGCATACCACGCTTGGATGCGGAATAATTGGCTTGCCCCAATTGCCCTTTCTGACCATTGATGGAAGAGATGTTGACGATCCTCCCCCAGCCTTTATCCAGCATACCGTTGACGACTTGCCGGCTCATGTTGAATACGCTGTCGAGGTTCACATGGATCACCTCATTCCATTGTTCCAGGGTCATTTTGCGCAGGGTGGTGTCCCGGGTAATTCCGGCATTGTTGACCAGCACTTCGACCACTCCATAGTCCTGTTCAATCTGTTTCACCAAGGCTTCGCATTGGCCATAGTCGGACGCGTCCGACTGATAAATCCCGATATCGTAGCCCTTGGCGCCGACTTCCGCTTTCCAAGCCTGGGCTTTTGCTTCATTTCGATAATTGGTCAGGACACGAAAACCCGAATCCGCGAGCTTCAAACAAATCGCGGCGCCAATTCCCCCTGTGCCACCGGTAACCAAAGCGATCTTAGGTTTGTCAGTCATAAATTTTCCTCCGTTGCTGGGTTTAATGAATTTTCCTGCCAGGAAAAACAGGTAATTTTTGTTCGATTAAAACATTACCTTTTATGCTCATGACCCGCAAGAATTTTTCCAGACGGCACAGGGTT